>CAJXAC010000017.1 GCA_913050035.1 uncultured Gammaproteobacteria bacterium
CTGGTAATGCGCAGGAGTTTTTGTGGCCGAGTACGCGCGCCGGGGCGCTGGCTTGGCTAGATGATTTTTTGCAACAGCGCTTGGCGCAGTTTGGACCTTATGAAGATGCCATGAGTCTGCGCACCGACACGCTATTTCACAGTGCGCTGAGTCCATTGCTGAATATTGGCTTGCTGACACCTGGTGAGGTGATCGCTGCGGCGCTACAGCGAGCCGAGACAGCGGACATACCGTTGCCGAGTCTGGAGGGCTTTGTTCGGCAAATCGCGGGTTGGCGGGAGTTTATTCGCGGGGTCTACCAAAACTACAGCGAGCAACAGCAGCATACCAACTTCTGGAGCCATGAACGTCAGCTTGGCGCCAGTTGGTACACTGGAGATACCGGTATTGCCCCGCTGGATCATGCGATACAGACAGCAACGCGCCTTGGTTGGAATCATCACATTCCACGGCTTATGGTGGTCGCGAACTTAATGAACTTATGTGAGATAAAGCCAACAGCAGTGCACCGCTGGTTTATGGAGATGTATGTTGATGCCAGCCCGTGGGTCATGGGTCCCAACGTCTATGGCATGGGTTTATTCAGCGATGGTGGTATTTTTGCCACAAAACCGTATATCTGCGGCTCCAATTACCTATTAAAAATGAGTGACTATAAACGCGGTGATTGGTGCGATGTTGTAGATGGTCTGTACTGGCGGTTTATCGATAAGCACCGAGATTTTTTTCAGGGCAATCCGCGTTTGGCATTGATGCCTAAGGCGCTGGATAAGCTTAAGCCTGAACGCCGGCAGCTCATCTTCGCAGCCGCTGAGTCATTTCTTGATACGCACACCCTTCGAGCCAAAGCTTGAAATTGTTGTCGACGATGGCCGCTTGACCGCGCATCTGATGCATACTGCGCGCTCCAAATTAAGCCGCTGTTATGACCGAAAACCTATTCTCTGAATTGGCTCTAAAGCCACAATTACTTACACGCCTTAACACAATGGGTTTCGACACCATGACGCCAGTGCAGGCCGCGAGTTTGCCGTCACTGATTGCGGGTAAAGATGTGATTGCACAAGCGAGTACTGGCAGTGGTAAGACTGCAGCATTTGCACTGGCCTGCCTGCAGCACCTAAATTCGTCAGCATTTCATGTGCAAAGCCTAGTGCTGTGTCCAACACGGGAACTGGCAGAACAGGTGGCTCAGAGTGCGCGTGATCTGGCAAAAAATCTGGCGAATACCAAGATTTTAACGCTCTGTGGTGGCGTGCCGCTGGGTCCACAAATAGGGTCACTCCAGCACAGTGCCCACATCATCGTTGGAACGCCAGGACGGGTGCTTAAGCATCTGCAGAAAGGCACACTGCATCTGCATGGTTTGGAGGTCACAGTATTTGACGAGGCCGACCGGATGCTCGACATGGGTTTTGCGGACGAGATTGACGCTATTTGCAGTTATTTGCCGCAACCCCGTCAAACGTTACTGTTCTCTGCGACCTTTCCAGAAGGCGTGCAAAATCTCGCCCAAGGTCTGAACGATGATGCCGTACACGTGGACGTCACCACCCATGAAGACGCGCCGCCGATTCGGCAGCAATGGTGCGGCATCGATGCAAAGGACCGTGACCAGGCCTTGGTCAGTGTGCTTACCCACTTTGGTGGTGAGCGCAATATGGTGTTTTGTAATACCAAGATTGAATGCGCCGAAGTCAGTGCGCGACTGTGTCGCGAGGGTATGAAGGCTGTGACATTGCACGGCGATCTTGAGCAGCAGCAGCGTACGCAGACCCTAGTGTGCTTTGCCAATGGCAGCGCCAATGTGCTGGTCGCTTCCGATGTCGCAGCGCGAGGCTTGGACATCGATTCCGTTGATGCGGTCTTTAACCATACGCTGCCGGCTCAACCGGAGGTATACGTACACCGTATAGGGCGCACGGGTCGTGGTGGTGAGACAGGTAGAGCAATCAGCTTAGTCGCAGATCGCGAGATGAATCGTTTACACGGTATCGAGGCCTTTATGCAGCAGGGGCCAATGTCTGTCCTGCAACTGCCGGACCGCGCTCCCGATGGACCGTTGCCGGATCCACTGTATACAACATTGGAAATTAATGGCGGTCGCCGGCATAAGCTTCGGCCGGGGGATATTCTTGGGGCGTTGACCGCGCATGCGTCTATTACAGGTGCTGTAGTGGGGAAAATCGATTTGCTGGACCAATCAACCTTCGTTGCAGTGCATTCTTCTGTGGTTACCCAGGCGTTGCAGCAACTGAACCAGCATAAGGTTAAAGGCCGCACCCTACGTGCTCGGCGGGCAGGCTAGCGTTCCTCATGTGCACAGAGTTATTGGCCTAGCGCTGGCAGTTTGTCTACCTAGTTAGGCCACTGTGCGTCGCCGCCGCCGTGGCGGCCGCTGACCACCTTGATCGTTATCTTGGACACTGTCTTTAGTGCCAGCGCTAGCGCTCTTACCCTTTGCTACATGACGCCGCTCGTTATTAGGTTTGTTGCGACGTCGGCCGGGGTTGCCTTGGCGTTTTTTGGAAGTTTCCTGTTGAGCTGAATCCTGGGCCTCAACACGCATGGAAGTACTTGGTCCGGAATTATCATTGTGCTCATTGTTAGGTTTCGACGGCGGTCTTTTCCGCGCCTGAACTTCCCGCCCCCGCGATGGTCTCTGTTGCTGCGGATGTTTTTGCGTGTTTGCTTTGGCGTTGCGTCGGCGCGGTTTGTTGTCCCCGTCGGGGCGGCTGGCGCGTTTGCTGGGCGACTCGGTTGCAACGGCATTCTCTTCGATCTTGGTGATGTCCAGTTGCAAATTCTGCAGCTTCTTTTTCGTTAGTCGTTCGATGGCGCGCAGGCGACTTTTTTCTGCCGGATCGATCAGCGCCCAAGCAATGCCGGTAGCGCCAGCCCGACCAGTGCGGCCAATACGATGGACATAGCTCTCTGGTTCGTGAGGCAGTTCGTAATTTATTACGTGGGATACGTCGTCGATATCAATACCACGTGCGGCAATGTCTGTAGCGACCAGTATCCAGGCGTCGCCGTGTTTGAAATTCTGCAATGCGCGCTGTCTAGCGGCCTGAGTTTTATTGCCGTGAATTACCTCCGCAACGAAACCTGAGCTGTTGAGTTGTCGACAGACTTTATTCGCGCCGTGTTTTGTGCGCGTAAAGACTATTGCCCGTTGCATCTGCTCATCACGCAGTAAAGTTTCAAGCGCTGCACGCTTCTTGGCGTTACTCACCATAACCGCATATTGCTCGATCTTGGCAACGGTTATCTCTTTGGGCGAAACATCGATGCGTACCGGCTTATCCAGCACCTCGTTTGCGAAACGCACAATATCCTTGGGCATGGTTGCGGAAAACAGCAGTGACTGGCGCTGTTTTGGCATGGCGCTAACGATTCTGCGCACGTCGGGAATAAAGCCCATATCCAGTAGCCGATCACACTCATCGAGCACTAGAAATGTAGTTTCATCTAGGGTGATATGGCCCTGATTCATTAGGTCTAATAAACGCCCGGGGGCGGCAATCAGCACATCGACCCCTGCGCGTAGTTTTTTTACTTGGGGGTTTTGGTTGACACCACCGATAACGCAAGCCAAGTATAAGTTCGAGCCAGCGCATAACTTGCTCAATTCTTCATGTATCTGCAGCGCTAACTCCCGTGTCGGCGCCAGGATCAATGAACGCGGGCAGCGTGGTTTCGCCCGACCCTTTTTCATGGCGGTTATTTGCTGCAACAAGGGGAGGCCGAAGGCAGCAGTTTTGCCGGTGCCGGTCTGCGCGATCGCGAGGACGTCTTCGCTGGCTAAAATTTCTGGGATAGCAGCGGCTTGAATTTCGCTGGGTTGTTTAAACCCTAATTTTGCGACGGTTCGACAAAAGCTTGTGTGCAGACCAAGGTCTGCGAATAGATCATCTGACATTGATTTGTCCGGGTAAGCGAACGCGCGCACCGAGTTGAGTTAGGGACAACACTGACGGTGGGGTTGGCTTCGTTTACGTTGCTTACCCGCGTTATTTGCGGGTCAGATAAGAGGGGTTAGCGCCCAAGCCGCGCACAGTGGGACTTGCAGGGGGCGATGTCAAGGAAAAGGTAAAATCGGTATCGCTGCGCGCAAAACCTTATTTGCGAAGAGCCGGTGTTGTATCGGTTAGTGATTTACATTTACGCCAGAGCTGGTGCGCCAGCTAAGAGTAATTCGTTCCAAGCGTGCCCCAGGTATGGCACGCTTAAACGCTTTCTAAAATGTAGTCGTTTCGATTGGGAGTAAGTGATGAGAGGGCTAATCCGGTTCAGTTGTTTTGCGTTTGTTGCTGGGATGATGAGTGGCTGTCAAAACAGTAATTTTGAGGCCGAGCGTTATGCTGAACTAAATCAGCGCTACGACGTGGTGATTCGTCGCGATATCCGCGGTGTGCCCCATGTTCTCGGCGCTACAGATCCAGATACGGCGTTTGGTTTTGCATACGCCCAGGCCGAGGATAATTGGCAGCTCATAGAAGACGCGATGCCGTTCTACCGAGGTAATAGCGCGCTGTACTCAGGCATGGATGGCGCCATTACAGATTACCTTGTGAAGTGGTTAGGGCTTTGGGAAACCCTGCACGAGAACTATAAATGGGATCTCAGCCCCGACACCAGAGCCTATGTTGAAGCCTATGCAGATGGGCTGAATTTCTACGCGGCGACGCATCCCGAGGAAGTGGATGAGCGCAAGTTGCCGGTAACAGCAAAAGATGTTGTGGCGGGATTTATGCTGCGGCATTTGCTGTTTTACGGTTTTGATGGTGTGGTGCGCGAGGTCAATAAGGCCGAACGTCAGCGTCAGATCAGCCAGCCTGGCGCAGCGGTTGCGCAGCCTGCAGGTTCTGCGGAAATTACCCTAGGCGGTTTGCCAATCGGCTCAAACGCCTTTGCGATTGCGCCACACTTCTCTGAGGAGGGCGCCACACGACTGGCTATTAACTCCCATCAACCAACCACGGGTCCGGTGGCCTGGTACGAAGCGCATATCAAAAGTCAGACTGGGTTGAATGTTATGGGTGGGCTATTCCCTGGTAGTCCGTCGATTAGTGTGGGCTTTACTGAAAATATCGCTTGGGGCGCGACGGTAAACTCGCCTGATTTGGTCGATGTATTTGTGCTGGAGATAAATCCGGAGAACGAATACCAGTATCGACTGGACGGTGAATGGCGGGACCTAGAACGCAGTGACGTAGACATCAAACTGACACTGTGGGGGTTTTTGCCCTGGACGGTGAGCCGCGAAATATTAGCCTCGGAGCACGGTCCGGTGCTTCGTACCGATCATGGAACCTACGCCATTCGTTATGCCGGAATGGGCGAGCTTCGGCAGATAGAACAATGGTATCGCATGAACCAGGCTAAGAACTTCGAGGAGTGGCGTGAAGCCATGGCCATGATGTCTTTTGCCAGCTTCAATTTCGCCTACGCGGACAAAGACGGCAATATCATGTTCCTGCACAATTCGCTGACACCACGTCGCGATCCGCGCTATGACTGGCGCCAGTATCTGCCGGGAGATGACTCCACACTCATATGGAAAGAACATCTCAGCTTTTCCCAGTTGCCTCAGGTGGTTAATCCGAACTCAGGTTTTGTGCACAGTGCTAATCAAACCCCCTTTAATGTGACCAGTCCCGAAGACAATCCGCGGCCTGAAGATTATGCGCCGGGGCATGGTTTTCAGATGGATATGACCAATAGGGCCCAGCGCGGGCTTGAACTATTTGCCGAGTTGGGGCCGATTTCAGCCGATGAGTTTTCAGCCATCAAGCACGATAAATACTATTCGCCCAATACGGTCTATGTTGGGTACCTGCAGCAAATAGCCGCAACTGATTTTGCCGAGCCAGAATTAGTGGCAGCTCAGGCTTTGTTGGCAAGCTGGGATTTAGGCACAGATCTCGACAATAATGCCGCAGCACTGGGCACCTGCGTGCTGTTGGCGGCTGAACGCGACGATAAACGGGCTGCCCACAGCGAACAACAAATTGCCGAGCTATTGAGTGGATGCGTTGCAAAGCTGATGGCAGCGAAGGGACGAATCGACCCGCCCTGGGGTGAAGTAAACCGCCATGTTCGGGGCGAACTGAACCTGCCGGTTGCTGGGGGGCCTGATATCCTGCGGGCGATTTATGGGCGGGGCCTAGAAGAAAATGGATATTTGACGAATGTGGCCGGCGACGGGCTGTACTACCTAGTGTCTTGGGGGCCGGATGGCACACAAAAAATAGAGGGGTTGCATCAATTTGGGAGCGCAACGTTAGATCAGGCGTCACCTCATTACGGCGATCAAGCCGAGGACTATGTAGCAGAGATCATGCACGATCCACTGTTCTCTGAGGAGGCTCTGCAAAATCAGTTACAGCGTGTTTATGCGCCGGGAGAGGAGTAATCATGCAGCCGCTCCAATCCGAAGCGCCGCTGATCGTATACATCGATTTTAAAAGCCCATATGCCTATTTGGCAGTAGAACCAACCCGCAACATGCTCGCGCAACACGGTCTGGTGGCAGATTGGCGTCCCTTCGTACTCGATATTCAAAGTTACTTGGGTTCGGCCAAACTCGGCAAGAATGGGAAAGTGGCGGAGCAAAGCCGCAGCGCCGAGCAATGGTCGGGTGTTAAATATGCGTATTTCGATTGTCGCCGCTACGCTAACTTACGCAGTCTTACCGTGCGTGGCACAGTTAAGATCTGGAACACCGATTTGCCAGCAATCGGTATGTTTTGGCTCAAGCAACAAGCAAGCCTAGAAGAGCAGTGCCGACCGGATAGCCTGCTTAATCGTTACATCGACGCGATTTATGAGCCGTTTTGGAAACGCGAGATGGATGTTGAGCAGTTGGAGGTTATCGAGGAGGTATTAAGTGGGATTGGTGCAGATGTGACGGGCTTTCGCGCCTATGCCGAAGGGGTTGGTCTGGATTTTAATGCCGACTTTCAGCATGCAGCATTCGAGGCTGGCGTCTACGGCGTGCCCACATACGTTCTGCAAGATGCTGCTGGTGCGACAACACAGCGTTATTTTGGACGTGAACATCTACCACGGATCGCGTGGCACCTGACTGGCGAGCAAGGCCCGGCGCCGGACATCGCATATGAGAGCGGCTTTGATGCTGGGCGTACGCAGCCAGCGACTAAGTCTTTAACAGTGTGCGTTGACTTTAAAAGTGCCGGTGCCTATTTGGCAGTGCAGTCCACCATCGCTATGGCGCGGGATGCGGGTATAGATCTACAGTGGCGGATCATCCACACCCCCGCCTTGCGTGAGCCGATAGATCCCGGCGCAAAGCCAGATCGAGGAACATTGCACAAATATACCCGGGGTCGATATGTTGTGGACGACTTGCAACGTTACGCTGCGCACGAGCTAGATGGCTTGCACGATGCCCAGCGTAGCGACTTCGCCGGGGCTGGGTTGCTTTGGGTAATTGATAAGCAAGGAGATGCTGACGCTTATATTGCAGCAGTGTTTGCACGTTTTTGGCAGCAACGGGAGAATATTGACTCAGTAGCGGCCATCGGAGAAGTTTTGGCGGGGCTGGGTATTGAAGTGACCGGATTTGCTGAGTTTGTGGAGGCTGCGGGAACCGCGCAAGCCCAAACTCAGCGAGAGGATATGGCCGGACAGGGGGTATCCTTCAGCCCTACTTACTTGCTGGATGGTGAGCCTTTCCAGGGACGTCAGCACCTACCATTGTTGCGCAGTCTAATGACTCAGTAGGACGTCTGCTAATGGATTAGATCTATGGCGCCATATGAAGTGCGTGTTAAGAGGATTCGTTCTTTATCTCGAAATCCTTGGCGCTATGGCGCTCAACAACCTGAGTCTCCTCCGGGCCCCATGGTCGGTTCACGCGACGACCTCGTTCAACGGCCGGTCGGGCCTCGATTTCATCGGCCCAACGATTAACGTGAGTGTAGCTAGCCGTGTCCAGAAATTCGCCAGAGCCGTAGAGCTTGCCCTTAGCCAGTGCTCCATACCAAGGGTAATTGGCCATATCTGCAATCGTGTAGTCGTCACCACATAGGTATTGGCGTTCACTGAGACAGCGATCGAGCACGTCCAGTTGTCGTTTCACCTCCATCGCGTAGCGGTCGATGCAATATTCGATTTTCATTGGCGCGTAGGCATAGAAGTGACCAAAGCCGCCGCCGAGGTAAGGGGCGCTGCCCATCTGCCAGAATAGCCAAGACATGCACTCTGCCCGGGCACTTGGCTCCGTGGGTAGGAAGTGGCCAAACTTTTCAGCTAGGTATACGAGTATTGCGCCGGATTCGAATATGCGTGTGTGTGGCGTGGTGCTGCGGTCCAATAGAGCTGGGATTTTTGAATTAGGATTGATCTCAACAAAGCCGCTACTGAACTGTTGGCCTTCGCCGATATTGATCGTATAAGCGTCGTATTCCGCGGCCTCAATACCCAACTCCAGCAGCTCTTCCAGCAACACTGTGACCTTGACGCCGTTAGGTGTTGCCAGAGAATGCAGCTGCAAATCGTGCTCCCCCGCGGGTAGTGCCTGGTCGTGAGTTGAGCCAGCGATGGGGCGATTAATGTTGGCAAATCGCCCGCCGCTGTCTTTATTCCATTGCCAAACTTTTGGTGGTGTATAGGTGTCTTGGTCGGCCATGGGTCTTCCTTGCCTTGTTAATATCTGAGTAAGCGCACAATAATCCGCATTAATGGCCTAGCTTGTCCAGCACTAGAGACGCGCACAAGCGCTGTTATTCTGATCGCTGCTGGCCGGAAATTTTCACTTTGCGGGATTTACCATGTACGAAATTGACGATATTCACCCTAGTACTAACTTGCGGACTCGTCGCAACTTTTGGCGAATATAGTTATGTCGAACCTATATATCGAAACTCCAACGCTACTTTCCGAGCCATTGTCTGATGGTCTTGGAAAACCCGTCTGGCTGAAGCTGGAAAACTTGCAGCCATCGGGATCATTTAAGTTGCGCGGCGTCGCGGTGCTGTGTCAACACGAAGTGGCGGCAGGGGCGCGCGGCCTCGTATCGTCTTCCGGGGGCAATGCCGGGATAGCGGTGGCTTATGTAGGGCGTAAGTTGTCGATACCGGTTCGCGTTGTGGTGCCCGAGAGTACAACCGCACAAGCGCGCAAATTGATCCTTGCACAAGGTGCACAACTAACGGTTCACGGAGCATCTTGGTATGAGGCCAATGCTTATGCCGAGGCATCTTTGGCGGCTGAAGAGGCATTTATTCACCCCTTCGATCATCCCCTGCTTTGGCAGGGGCACAGCACCATGATTGATGAAGTAGCGCAGCAGGGCATAAAACCAGGTGCCGTCGTGTTATCCGTTGGTGGGGGTGGGCTGCTTTCTGGCGCAGTCGCGGGCATGCAGCGGCTTGGTTGGTCCGATGTGCCGATATTGGCCATGGAAACTCGTGGTGCCGAGTCTTTTGCGGCTGCATTGGTCGCCGGTGAGGTTGTGCGGCTACCGGCGATTACCAGTATTGCATCGTCGCTGGGTGCGCGGCAGGTCTGCGATCAAGCGCTGCTGAGTGCCCAGCGCCACCCAGTTATAAGCGACGTCATCAGTGACGCGGCTGCAGTGGGTGGCTGCGAGTCTTTATTGCGAGAGCATCGGATTTTGGTTGAACCAGCCTGTGGTGCGGCGGTTGCCGCAGTCACTGAACCCTCAACTTGTTTAGCCGGCGTTGAATCCGTGCTGATCATTGTCTGCGGTGGCGTAACGATGACGGCTGAGAACTTGCTTGAGCATGGGTAGAACAGTTAACTGGTTAGCGGCTCAGCACTGCTGAAGCTGCTGACCAGGCTGCATTGGCATGGGCCGGCTAAAATATATTGCGTAGATTTTGCCAATTTGGTTGTTAATTCAGTTACCGTATCCGGCTGCTCGGATATTTGACAGGGAGTGCCCTGTACATATTAATGCGGTCCATTAATCGGCTTTGATGGAATGGCGTTACTTCAAGCAGCCAGCATCTAATCACACATAACTCACAGGTCTTTTGATGAAAACACGGATTACTGAACTCTTTGGTATTGAACACCCAATAATTCAGGGTGGCATGCACTATGTCGGTTTAGCCGAAATGGCCGCCGCGGTATCTAACGCGGGAGGGCTTGGGATTATTACCGGGCTGACCCAAGGCACGCCTGATAAGTTAGCTAACGAAATAGCGCGCTGCCGCGACATGACCGACAAGCCGTTTGGCGTCAACCTTACGTTTTTGCCCTCAGTAACGCCGCCGGACTACCCAGGGTTGGTGCAAACCATTGTTGACAGTGGCGTTAAGGTCGTCGAAACCGCAGGCAATAATCCCGCAAAGTGGTTGCCGCAACTGCAAGAGGCTGGAGTTAAGGTCATTCACAAATGCACGAGTGTAAGACACTCGCTGAAGGCTCAGGACATAGGCTGCGATGCGGTATCAGTAGACGGATTCGAGTGCGGTGGTCACCCCGGGGAAGACGATATTCCGAATTTCATTCTGCTGCCGCGAGCCGCTGATGAACTAGAAATTCCCTTTGTAGCTTCGGGGGGCATGGCTGACGCCCGCTCCCTAGTTGCATCTCTCGCCATGGGTGCCGAGGGCATGAATATGGGTACGCGGTTTATTGCGACCAAGGAAGCGCCTGTGCATGAGAATGTAAAACAAGCCATTCTCGCGGCGTCTGAACTCGATACGCGTTTAGTGATGCGCCCTCTACGCAATACCGAACGGGTGCTCACCAACGAAGCTGTGGAGCGCCTGCTCGAAAAAGAAAAAGCCATGGGTGCGGAGCTAAAGTTTGAGGATATTGCCGGCGAAGTCGCGGGTGTGTATCCGAAGATTATGCAAGACGGAACAATGCAGGCAGGTGCTTGGTCTTGCGGCATGGTTGCTGGGCTGGTGTACGACATTCCTAGTGTGCAAGAACTAATCGATCGCATTATGGGCGAGGCTGATGCATTAATTTCTCAGCGTTTAGCCCAGTTCTCAGCGGCCTAATACGACACTTAATAGCAATATAAACGGAGAAAACCTTATGCGCGAAGCAGTTATTGTTTCCACTGCCCGAACCCCGATAGGTAAGGCCTATCGCGGAGCCTTTAACAATACACTTGGCCAAAGCTTGGGAGCCCATGCAATTAAACATGCGGTACAGCGTGCAGGCGTCGACGCGGCGGAAGTTGAAGACGTTATTATGGGTGCGGCGCTACAGATGGGCAGCAGTGCGTTTAATACAGCGCGCCAATGCCTGCTTGAAGCGGGTTTGCCGGATACCGTTCCCGGCCAGAGTATTGATCGCCAATGCTCTTCTGGAATGATGGCCATCGGTATTGCCGCCAAGCAAATTATCTCTGACGGGATGGACGTGGCGATTGGTGGCGGTGTCGAATCGATTTCCACCAATCAGACCGGCGACATGTTCACTACACCAAGTCCATGGCTCCTAGAAAATCAGCCGGGCCTGTATATGGCGATGCTAGAAACTGCAGAGGTTGTTGGCGAGCGATACGGCGTCAGTCGAGACGACCAGGATCAATACGCCGCTCAGTCTCAGGCGCGCACTGCCGCGGCTCAGCAAGCAGGGGCATTTGACGACGAGATCGTGCCATTGCCGTCGGTAATGAAACTGATGAATAAAGAAACCGGTGAGGTTAATGAAATCGAGATGACCCTCGATAAAGATGAGGGCAACCGGCCTGGCACAACTTATGAGAGCTTGGCTGGTCTGCAGCCAGTGTTTAGCGGTGGTCAGGTGATTCAAGAAGGCAAGCACGTCACCGCTGGCAATGCCTCCCAGTTGTCCGATGGCGCCTCAGCTTGCGTGTTGATGGAAGCTAAACTAGCTGAGCAGCGTGGGTTACAGCCCCTAGGTGCATATCGTGGTATGGCTGTTGCTGGGACCCAAGCTGACGAAATGGGCATTGGGCCAGTATTTGCTATCCCGAAATTGCTGGAAAAAAATGGCCTCAGCATGGACGACATCGGCCTGTGGGAGCTTAACGAAGCGTTCGCAGTGCAGGTGGTATATTGCAGAGACAAGCTGGGTATTCCGGATGAACTGCTCAACGTCAATGGCGGCGCAATCTCTATTGGCCACCCTTACGGTATGTCTGGGTCGCGTATGGTTGCCCATGCGCTGATCGAAGGTAAGCGACGTGGCGCGAAGTATGTCGTCTCGACCATGTGTATTGGTGGTGGCATGGGTGCTGCAGGACTGTTTGAAGTTCTTTAACGATCTGCACTAGCCGATTTAATACTGCTGGGCCGTCGGCCCAGCAGTATCTGCGTCTCAAAGGCCGGGTTGCGGCGAATAATCTGTTTGCTGCATGAAGGTACGCTGGATATTTTCCACCAGACGACCGTCGGCTATAGATTCAGCGTATACCGCTTGCCACTCTGGATCATTGCCAAACGCCTGCCAGGCAATGGCTGCAGCAAGCTGGCTTGGATGAGCAACTAGGTAGATCAGCGTATTCGGCTGGTCTAGGGGCTTCCAGTAACTGATATTGATAATCCCATGTTTTTCAAATAGTGCCATGGTGTGGTCACGAAAGCGCTGTTCCAGGGCTTCGAGCTTACCCTCGTGGGCGGTGTATGTGCGCAGTTCATACACCAGTTCGGGTTCCTCAGTCAGCGGCATTGCTGCCAGATCTTGAGCATTAGCCCATAGCGGCGTAGCCATCAAAATTGAAGCGCAGATGAAGCGGTATGTGTAAGCCATAGATCCCCCTTATGTTCGCATCGATAGTAGTGGGTTTTTGCCTATAGCGGCAAATCTGCGATTGTTACGAGTTGGCATTGTCGCGGATTTGCGCGAAGCTAAGGCTTATGGAACGTTAAGGCTTGTAGTGATTTGGGAGGATCTATGCATTGGACTTTTGTCAGCCGCATTTTAGTGGGCACATGTTTATTAGGTACGACGCCGGCCGCCATGAGTGAAATTCAGCGTACCTCAGCGGGGCATCCAGATCTTACGGGAACCTACGACAGTGGCACGCTGACGCCTGAAGAGCGGCCCAAGGTCTTTGGGGATCGACAGTTTATGACGCGGGAAGAGGCGGATATGTTGCTCAAGGCGCACCCGTTTACCCAGACTGACGCAAACGTAATCAGCGACCCGAATCGAGGTGCACCTCAGGCCGGAGGAGATGGTCAGCAGGCCTATGGTGCCGGCGGCGTAGGCGGCTACAATTCATTTTGGGTTGATCCTGGCAGCGGTGTTTCCGAGGTCAACGGCAAAATTAGAACCTCGATTGTGTATGACCCGCCGAATGGCCGTCGGCCGCCTATGACCCCTGCCGGGATAAAAAAGATAACTGACAATTTTAGTTCGTTTTCTTACCAAAATGATGGCACAGCGTCCTGGTTGAAGAGTGATGGGCCAGGTCCGTTTGACGGTCCCGAGAGTGTGGCGCTGGCGGAACGCTGTCTGCTTGGCTTTAGTGCTGGCCCGCCAAGCATGCCGGGTCTCTACAACAACTTTAAACGCATTGTGCAGACCGACGACCATGTGATGATTTTATTAGAGATGGTCCACGACGCGCGCATCATTCGTCTTAACAGCGAGCATGGCTCTGCGGTTAATCGTAAATGGTTGGGCGATTCTATTGGTCGTTGGGAGGGCGATACTTTAGTTGTCGAGAGCAAAAACTTTAAGGAAAAAACCGGCCTCTACGGTGGTGATGAAAATCTCCATCTGACCGAGCGTTTTACCAAGCTGGATAACGGCAACTTGCTGTACAACTTCACGGTCAATGATCCCACTGCTTGGACCAAGCCGTGGAGCGGTGAATATGTATGGAAAGCCAGCTCGGACAAAGTATACGAATATGCCTGCCATGAGGGTAACTACGCCATGGGCAATATTTTGCGTGGTGCGCGATTGCTCGAGCGAGAAGCCATGGCAGCGCAATCGCAAAACGGATCGCGTTAGACTGACCTCGGCGCGGCCATGAGCATCGAAATCCGACCGGCAACGGCTCCAGAAATGGGCCAGCTGGGGCTAATGGGGGCCTACTCTTATGGTGGGGCGTTTGGTGACGGACCAGACAACGTAGTGGCTACCGGCACCCGGCCGGAATGGACACTGTGTGCCTTTGATACTGCAGTGCGTCAGGCCGACGGACAGCCGACTATGGCGACATCGTTCAGCGCGTTTCCCTTTACCACTCGGGTTAACGGTAATGCCGTGCCGTTAGCGGGCATCTCCACGGTAGGCACTCGACCGGAATACCGTCGTCAGGGGTTGGTGCGGAAAATTATGACCCAGGCTTTTGCCGATCAATATCAGCGTGGGCAGTGCTTGGCGGGGTTGTGGGCTTCGCAAGCGGCGATTTATCAACGCTACGGTTTCGCTGCATCAGGTGGATTGCGCGAGTATCGGATCGACACCACCGACATCCACTTGCATCAAGATGTCGCAGCAATGCCGGTATTAAGATTCGAAGGCACCGACGCACTGGATGCGGTACGTGAGGTCTACAAACAGTTCATCGTCGCGCGCACCGGGTACCTGCATCGCGGCAAAAGCCTGTGGCTCGACAATGTGCTTGCGCCGCCACCGGAAGATGGCCCAGCCTACGTGGCCGTGGTCGGATCTCTCGAAGCCCCTACCGGCTATCTGGTGTATACCTTGCGGGCGGGTCGTGTGGCGCATCGTGCCCGTGCTCAGGAAATTTGTATCCGTGATTTTGCTTGGCTCGACCAGCCGTCTTACGGCGCATTATGGCACTACTTGGCGCGCCACGATCTGGTTGGCCGAGTAATTTGGGGCCGGGCGCCAGTGGACGATCCGGCCCTCGACTTATTTATTGAGCCGCGTTTATTGCATACCCAGGATCTGGAGGGTACTTGGTGGCGCGTTGTGGACGCCCAATCGGCGCTCGCGTTGCGTGGCTATGACGTTGCAGGATCATTGGTCTTAGCGATTGCTGATGATGAACTTGCGCCGTGGAACAATGGACGCTGGTATCTGGATGCTGGCCCTCAAGGCGCGGAAGTCCGAGCCACGACGGCCGCCGCGGATATTGAACTCTCGGTGCGTGCCTTAAGCAGCCTCTACAGTGGCAATCGGTCTGCCCAGCAGTTGGCGAATGCGGGTTTGCTTGCGGGTGACCCGGATACCGTAGCTAAACTTGATCAGATCATGCGCACCCGGTTTGCGCCGCACTGTCCCGATCATTATTGATCCTGACTAGTCGAACACTTTAACAATGGATCGAATACTTGAAATCGGTGGTTACAGTGCTGGTTTCTGTGGGCGTTTGTTTGCTCAAGCGGGGCATGCAGTTACTCGTGTGGAGACAACGCAACCACCGGCCTGGGCCAGCCAAGAGGCCATGTCGCTATTCTTACACCCCGGCAAACGGCGTCTGCACGCCGACCCGTCACGTTTCGCTGAGTTGGCGTCTGAGTCCGATGTGGTCATTGTCGAAGCTGAGACCGCGGAGGCGGCCCATGCCTTGGGCTATGAACAGTGGTCAACGCCCGTCAAGGTAGTCATTACACCATTTGGCTTAACCGGGCCGAAATGCAATTGGCGCGCTACCCCCAGCACACTCCTAGCCATGGGAGGCTACAGTCAAATCGTTGGTGATGCCGGCCGCGCACCGCTGTCGTTGCCGGGACATTATGTTGAGTTTCAGGGTGCGCAATTTGCCTACGCTGCTGCTAACGGCTGCCGCTTTGCGGGTGAGTCAAATGTTGTAGACATTAGCTTGTACGAGTCCTTGCTGGCGCTGAGTCAATTTACAACGGTGATGTGGAGTTGTGCCGAAAGGGTGCGGTCGCGGCACGGCTCCGATTTCTATTGGGTGGTGCCGAGTAATCTCTTCGCCTGTGCGGATGGCTGGGTCTATATCAACACGGTCCCGACCTTTTGGGATGCCATGACCACTTTTCTTGAGTTGCCAGAGCTGACTATCGATCCGCGGTTTACCGATAATGACCTGCGCATGCAGCATAGAGACGCATTGCACCAGCTTATTGCTCAGGCACTGGCATCTGTAACTAAGGCTGAAATACGTCGGCGCTCGGTAGCGGCGCGCGTTCCGGCAGGCGTTGTTTTGACCTTTGATGAGGTGTTAGAGGACGAACATCTAGCCCAGCGCGAATTTTGGCAGCAAATAGAAAACACCGATGGTCGTCACTACCGTGCGCCGTCTTTAGGCTTTTGTATTGATCGCAAGGCGCGCAGACCTATGGTGTTGCAGAGTGTCGAACAGGATCAAATGTTATGAGTTCGGTCAACGGGCCATTAAAGGGTGTTCGAATTCTCGACCTTACTCATGTATGGGCGGGTCCGATGGCAACGCGGATTCTCAGCGATCTCGGCGCGGAAGTAGTGAAGGTAGAACGGGCACTTGGGCGCGGACCCAGTGTTGCCGCGATTGAACCGATTGCTGGTTGGATAGGCGGCGAACCCGGCACAGAACCATGGAACAATAATGCGGCGTTTGTGAAACTTGCACGCAATGCCCAAAGCATCAGTTTGGATTTGAAGCATCAGCAAGGGCGCGAAATATTTCTGCAATTGGTCGCAGTAGCCGATGTAGTAATCGAAAATTTCAGTGCGCGGGCTATGCCCGCGATGGACCTGAGTTACGACGTGCTGAGCGCCCACAACTCAAGACTGATCTACATCACAATGCCCGGATACGGCACTTCCGGTCCTTATAGAGATTGGGTCGCATTTGGTCCTACCGTGGAGCCGATGACTGGGCTTAGTCAAATGCTCGGCTACAGTCAGCAAGAACCGCGTAATAGTGCAATGGCGTTAATGGATCCCATAGGTGGTACTACAGCGGTCACTGCACTACTCACCGCCCTGCGTGAGCGGGAACAGACCGCGCGGGGGTGTTATGTAGAGTTGTCGTTGCACGAATGTGGTGTGACGTTTAACGGCCCTTGGTTGATTGAGCAGCAACTGGGTGAAGAGTTAGGTCCTCAGGGCAATGGGCATCCGGAAATGGCACCCCATGGTATGTATCGCTGTCGGTCGCGTGATTTGAATGATGATGCAGATTGGCTGGCGGTGGCCTGTCAAGATCAGCGCGCCTGGGAGGGCTTGGTGACATTATTGGGTAACGAACTGGATCCTGAATGGGATTTTGCCGAGCGCGTTGCGCGCGTTGCAGCCATTGATGCGGCATTAGAGGACTGGAGCCTGGGCCTAGATAAAGATGCGGCCGCTGAAGCACTGCAACAGGTCGGCGTGGCCGCGGGTGCTGTGGCTACCGCGCCGGACATGCTTGCAGAAAGCCAGGCTCAAGCGCGGGAGTTTTTTGTACCCTACGAGCGCTTTGCGACGCCGATTCCCGGCAATCCAATTCACATGTCGGGTCTGTCTCATACTGACTGGACGCCTTGCCCACCCTTGGGTGCGCACAGTCAGAGTGTATTGCAACAATGGCTCAGTATGTCGCCACAACAGACTGAGCAATTGCTCGATGCGAATATAATCGCTGAACGCCCGCCCGATTGATGTTCTATTGCCGTCTAGTGGTGTGGGGCGCGGTTGACTATGCTTCCAGATGCAATTTTTCGATAGCCAATAGCCGGAGGAGTACCCATGCTGGAGCGTATAGCCCCTTCTAAACTCGGATTGTCTGAGCGTCGGTTGGATCGTGTAAGTGACTGGCTTGAAGAGCAAATTTCCAGCCAGCGTCTAGCCGGTGCTAGCTTAATGATTGGTCGGCGCGGTGCCATTGGCTATACCCGTGCGGCGGGTTTGGCCGACGTTGAGCGCGCAACACCCTTTACCGAAGACACCATCGTACGCATCTTTTCGATGACCAAGCCCATAACTTCAGTGGCCGCAATGATTTTGTACGAACAGGGCTGCTTTCAGCTTGATGATCCGGTGGCTAAGTATCTGCCTGAATTTGCCAACACGCAGGTATGGAAAGGTCACGGGCATGGGATCGAGGATGTTGAGCCGCAACACTCGCCGATGCTGATCAAGCACTTGTTAACCCATACGTCGGGTCTAACCTACGGATTTATGAATACCAATGTCGTGGACGCCGCATACCGAGCGCAGCAACTCGAGTTTCCGGGTAAGGCCGCAACGCTCGCTGAATGGGTTGAGGATCTGGCGTCGGTACCGCTGCTCTGTCAGCCGGGCACTCAGTGGAACTACAGTGTCGCCACTGATGTTCTCGGTCGGCTCGTGGAAGTGTGGTCGCATAAAAAGTTGGCCGATTTTTTCAATGATCATATCTTTGTGCCTTTGGTGATGCGCGATACCGCATTTTCTGTGGCGCCGCAAAACCAGTCTCGTTTTGCAGCCTTGTATGCACCACTCAGCGGCGGTGATATGAGCTCGGTAGGTCGTAAGAGCGTTGCAGCCTCGGAGCAACCTCGTGGCGGCTTAAAACAGATGGAATCGTCGGTGCAGAGTGGTTATTTCAAGCAGCCAAAATTGTGTTCCGGTGGTGGAGGTTTGACTGGTACTTTGGCGGATTACGCACGGTTTTGTCAGATGCTGCTCAATGGCGGCGAGCTTGACGGCGAGCGCCTGCTGAGTCCAACGACGGTGAATCATATGCGTTTGAATCAGCTGCCGGATGGTCGCGACATGGCGGCGATGGGGCAGCCGGTATGGAGTGAAACCAGTTATGACGGCATTGGTTTTGGTTTGGGTTTTGCCGTGGTTATTGATCCGCCAAAAGCCTCGATTATTACTTCTAAGGGTGAGCATCATTGGGGGGGCGCAGCCAGTACCTTTTTTTGGATCGATCCTGTGGAAGATTTATTTGTGGTTTTCCTCACTCAGCTAATGCCCTCGTCAACCTATCCGATCCGGCGCGAGCTGCGCGCTCGGATTTATCAGGCAATTGTGGAGTAAGCGCATATGGATATTGAAACATTCAAGCTGCATGGGCTGGATCGGGCTTGGGGAGACTTGCACGCTCAAGATTATCAGGTGAACGGACGCTCCAATGCCGAGATTTTGCAGGTTTTAGATACACCAGGTGATGCGCATTATCACCCATGTCCGGAAGCCTACGTACGCGAGGGTGTTGTGCCGGGACAAGTGCTGCGCTTTAGGAGTTGGGATCAAAGTGCAGTGTTTGCGGGCACCCGTCGCGACATTTGGGTTTATAAATCCAATGGCGCTGACAGCACTGATGCGCTCAACTTAATGGTTTTTAACGATGGTCCTGGCTATCTGGCTCGAGCCGGGGCGGTTCGGGCGACAACAGTTCTAGACAATATGATTGATGCCGGTGAATTAGCGCCGACGTTAGCTGTATTTGTTAGTCCGGGTCTGCCGCCGAATGTAGCACTGCCTGCAGCGGGTCAACGGCCGGATCCTTTGGCCATGCAGCAACGGAGTGTCGAGTACGACAGCTGTAGTGATCATTACCTACGGTTTTTAATAGACGAGCTATTGCCGTTTGTCAGCCGCGAAGTGGATGTTCGCATCAGCGATGATCCTGCTAATCGAACCATTTGCGGTATTTCCAGTGGTGGCATTTGTGCTTTCAACGCGGCCTGGCATGGGCCGGAGTACTTTGGTCGGGTCATTAGCCATTGTGGCTCGTTTACTAATATTCGGGGTGCTCACAACTTCCCGTATTTGATTCGCAGCACTCCGCGCAAGGGTATTAAAGTTTTTTTGCAAAGTGGCGAGTTAGATGCGGATATCGTAACGGGCAGCTGGGTATTGGCGAATCAACAGATGGCCGCGGCTTTGCAATTTGCGGGTTACCGGCACCGCTTCGAATTTGGCACTGGGGGCCACAATCTGCGTCAGGGCGGAGCGCTATTTGCAGAAACCCTGCGGTGGCTGGACGCTACTGACTGATAAATTAATTTTCGGTGGACAGGCAATTATCATCACGAACGACCGATCGACCGGAGCTTCATAACGCGTTCTAGGGGGGAAAATGATTTCAATTACCAATGATGGTGCGGTTCGCAGTTTGCTGTTAGACCGGCCCGAGGCGTTAAACGCCTTCAATAACGCAATGTTTGATGATCTGACAGAAGCCCTCCTGTTGGCCGCTAAAGACGAGGCTGTGAAGGTAGTTATTCTTTCCGGGGCGGGGCGAGCATTCAGCGCCGGGTTGGATTTAGCCTCTATAGGCGCCAAGGAGCCTGAACCGAAACATGGTTTCCCCGGGCTATATGAAGCGTTACTGGAATTTCCCAAACCCTTGTTGCTAGCGATCAATGGGCTGGGCGTCGGAGTTGGCTGCACGATTTGTGGACTTGTAGATCTGGTATTTATGGCAAAGAGCGCCCGGTTGCGTTGTCCTTTTTCCGCGCTTGGGCTGACGGCAGAAGCTGGTAGTTCAATCACCTTTCCTGCGCTCTTGGGCCATCAGGCGGCAACCTGGGTACTGATGAGTTCTGAATGGTTAGACGCAGACACCTGTCAGCGGCTTGGATTAGCGTTCGCAACGGTCCCCGATGCAGAACTTCTTTCAGTGACTCAGCAACATGCTCAGATCTTAGCCGCCCAACCTTTGGCATCTCTGATGACTACGAAAGAACTGCTAATGGTGCCGCGGCGCGAAGCACTGCGTGGCGCTCATGAGCTCGAGGGTGCGGCAATGGCTAGTTTAATGGGTGGGGCAGCCAATAAAGAGGCAATTGCGGCATTCAGGCAAAAGCGTACACCCGACTTCAGCCAGCTATAGGCCCCGTCTACTCAGTTATAGATCGCTTTTCAGTTTGGCGTTGTCAGCGATACTGGAGCCGCCGCGGCGGTATTGTGCCTTGCGGGCCTCACTCCACTGATCGATTTCGTCTTTTGGCACGCCGTAGGATATGCCGCGCTCGACGCCAGGCCTTGCGCGGACGCGTTGCACCCACTCCAGTACATTAGGGTATTTGGTGATGTCGACTTTGCTCCACTTCCAGCCCCGCACCCATGGGTATACAGCGATATCAGCGATGCTAAAGGTAGTGCCGCAGATCCATGGGTTGTTCCCAAGCTGTTTCGCCAGTACAGCCATAAGCCTCAATGCCTCTTTATTGAATCGCTCCAGTGGGTGTTGCTTTTGTGCCTCTGGCACATCGTCCATGTACCGGGTATAGCTTAATTTGTTGCCGAAGTTAGGGCCCACATTTGCTGCCTGCCAGTACACCCAAGGCAATATGTCCCAGCGTGCCTCGCCTGCTGGCAACATTGGCGTTGGATACTTCTCGGCCAAGTATTGCAAGATTGCGCAACTTTCCATGATGCTGCGTTCACCATCGATTAATACAGGGATTTTTTGGTTCAAATTATGTTGGGTGAACAGTTCGGTGAATTGTTCGCCCTTGGCGAGATTGATGGTTTTGATCTCGATCTCTGGTAGCTCAATGCCGGCTTCTTTCAGCTCCTCAAGCATGATGCTGACTTTCCAGCCGTTAGGTGTTGCGGCGGTCCATATTTCCATCGCTCGCTCCATTGCTGTGGTGTTAAAGATTTAACGCTCGCCTATGCTGTAGTGGCGAGCTTGCGAGGACTTTAGCCAACCCAGTTGGAAAAAGTCAGGGTTTAGACTACAAAAGAATAAACGCAATCGACAAAGTAAAAAACCAGGGAGAGAAGCATGGGTAAGGCGAACATGGCGGAAGATCCGAGGATTGATCCGAGGATAAAGGCGGTATTCGCGGACCTAGATTTGGGTCCATCTGCAGATGTGCAAAATCGGCAAGAAATTTTGGCTGCCGCGAATTCAGAGGAGGGCCGCGCAGCAGAGGAATTTTTGCGGGCGTTTTTGGCCATGTCCGATAACGAAGATATAGCGCCAAGTGCTGGTCTAAATATCAGCGATCACGAGTTAGTATCGGAGCCAGATGGCAACACGATAAAGTTATGCCTCATTCGTCCGCAAAGCCCCGATCCCTTACCCTGTGTTTACTACATTCATGGCGGTGGCATGGCGACCATGTCCTGTTACTACGGCAATTATCAGGCTTGGGGCCGAATGATCGCGGCCAATGGTGTGGCTGTTGCAATGATAGATTTTCGCAATGCGGTTAGTCCTTCTTCGGTGCCGGAAGTGGCGCCCTATCCAGCAGGTCTCAATGACTGTGTATCCGGTCTAAAATGGCTGGTGTCGCAGACCGAGGCCCTGAGTATTGATGCGGACAAAATTATCGTTGCTGGGGAGAGTGGTGGCGGTAATTTAACTCTGGCTACGGGCATGACCCTGCTTAAACAGGGGCAAATGAGTTTAGTTCAGGGTCTGTATGCTCTTTGTCCCTATATCGCGGGTTATTGGCCGTTAGCAGAAAATTCCTCTTCTGAGGAAAACAACGGCTTACTGCTTGATTTACACAATAATTACGGCCGCGTTAGCTACGGTATCGAAGCCTATGAGCAGCGAGACCCCCTAGCCTGGCCCGGTTTTGCCTCTGCAACCGATGTACAAGGGCTAGTACCAACTGTAATCAGTGTTAATGAATGCGATCCGCTGCGGGACGAGGGTATTAACTTTTATCGCATGCTAATGGGGGCTGGGGTGGCAGCGCGCTGTCGGCAAGTTATGGGTACGATCCACGGCACCGAAATTTTCCCAGCGACCTGCCCAGAAATTTCTCGCGACACAGCTGCTGACATAGCGCGTTTTTGTAAGGGCGACTAGAGTTACCAGACTTGGCGCGCGGCGATCCGCCGCGCTGCCTCGAAGGTTCGGGTGCGCAGATGGGTAAGCCGAGCATTTAGGTTTTGGTATTTTAGCGGCTCACCATTTTCATAGGCTTTGCCTATGATAAGGTCTGAAAACGTGTCCATGCCGCCATAACAGCCAAGAATGAGGGTCGCACCGGCGAGCTCATTGGCGTTAACCTTCGGCAGGGCGCGCTCAAGCATAAATTTCCAATACTTTTCGTCCGCTTCATCGAGCAAACTGATAAGTTCGCGACTGGCTTGGGCTAGCTCCTCGAATTGTTCGCTTAACGTGTTAATCGATCCTCCTTAAGCCTTAATAAAAAGATAGAAATGCTGCTCACGAATATAGAAATGGCGTATTGTTAAGCGCACGATTATCTAAATATTAAGGATTGCTATGAGGGAGAACAAGGCATTAAGCGCCTGGCGCGCTGACGAACAGACGATTGGTTGTTGGCTGAGTCTGGCAAATCCCTACTCCGCAGAGGCCCTGTCACATCTTGGATTCGACTGGATGTGCGTCGATCTGCAGCACGGACTCATCGACTATCCCGATCTAGTGACAATGTTGCCCGCTATATCTACGTCGGAGGCCACGCCCATTGTGCGTGTACCCTGGAATGAACCCTACGAAATCATGAAAGCCCTTGATGCGGGTGCCTACGGGGTCATAGTGCCCATGGTTAATAACCGCGAAGAGGCCCAGCAAGCAGTCATGTCCTGTCGTTACCCACCTGATGGTTTCCGATCGTTCGGACCAATTCGCGGTGCGCTCTATGGTGGGCGCGGCTATGCGGTGGAGGCGAATAACCAGATCGCGTGTATCGCAATGATTGAAACGGCGGAGGGTCGTGAAAAGGCCGAAGAAATCATTACCACTCCTGGATTAGATGGCGTCTACATAGGCCCGGCAGATTTAGCGTTGTCGATGGGTTTGCCCGCTATGGGAGATCAACCACAACCAGAGCATCTGCAAGAGGTGCAACGTCTGCTTGCTCTGTGCAAAAAACATGGGGTGGCCGCGGGTATCCATACCGGCGGTATTGAGTACACACAAAAATACTTAGAGCTGGGTTTTAACTTTGTAACCTTAGGCAGCGATTCAGGCCATATGACTAAACATGCCGCTAAAGAATTAGCTGCAGCCCGCGGTGGTCAAGAGAAGCAGCGGGAAAGCTCAGGGTATTAATGTTGCCGCAACGACTCCGGTGATCGTAAAAATTTGATGAGTTAGACAATTGATCTGGTTATTGGTGCTTGTATTGGCATTGGTCTTTGGTCCCAATCTCTGGGTGCGTTGGGTTATGCGGCGCTATGCTGAAGATCTGGAAGGTATGCCCGGTACCGGTGGTGAATTGGCGGCGCATCTGATCAAAGAGTTGAATCTTGATGGTGTTGGGGTTGAGGTGACTGCTGTCGGCGATCATTACGATCCTACTGATCGAAAGGTCCGTCTTAGCGAAGCGAATTATCAGGGCCGTTCGTTAACCGCGGTAGCCATCGCGGCCCATGAGGTAGGGCATGCGATTCAGCATGATCGGGGCGATAAGCGCTTACTTCTGCGCACATCCCTTGTAACTTTCGCCGACCGTGCAGCACGTCTCAGTGCGGCTGCTATTTGGTTGGCGCCTATCATCGGCTTACTGACCCGGCATCCAGTGCCTGTCTCGGTAATGGTCGGTTTAGGGTTGGCCGGATTGTTCGGGCGCATGCTTTTGCATATGGTGACATTGCCGCTTGAGTGGGATGCCAGTTTTGCCAAGGCTTTGCCGATATTAACAGCGGGTAATTATCTGCCGGTCAGTCAACGCTCGCCGGTGGTCCGGATACTCCGTGCTGCGGCCCTGACCTACGTAGCCGCGGCTCTAGCCGATGTACTAAATTTGGCACGCTGGGCGGTATTGTTGCGTCGTTGAAATGCTGCCAGTGATCCCGTTCGTTGGGCGTAAATTTACTACCGCTCGTCGGGAAGTGGATGGCTTTTATTGCTCCTTGTTTATGTTACCGCGGTCTATTTTTGCATAGGTGATTAAGGATCGAATGAGAATAGTTAGTTGGAACGTTAATGGTCTTCGCGCTTGCGCAAAAAAAGGATTTTTGCAGGTTTTGCAACGCCAAAAAATTGACGTTATGGCGCTGCAGGAGGTGCGCGCGTTTCCTGAACAACTCCCTGATAAGGTGCGTAGCCCCAGAGGATGGCACGCCAATTTTGCACCGGCAAAACGCCCGGGCTACAGTGGTGTGGCGATCTACAGTCGGGTACCGCCGACACGGATTGAAAGTTCCCTAGACGAACCCCGGTTTGACGACGAGGGGCGTTTTTTGCTCGCGCAGTTTGGTCGTTTAACGGTCGCCAGCGTATATTTTCCAAAGGGCAGTGGCAAAGATCGCGACAACAGTCGTGTGCCCTACAAAATGGACTTTTATCGAGCGGTATTCGATCGAATCGAGCAGAAGCGTAAAACCGGGCCGGTATTTGTGCTGGGTGACTACAACACAGCGCATCATCCCATTGATCTGGCCAGGCCGAAATCAAATGTTAAGGCCAGCGGGTTTCTTGCGGAAGAGCGCGACGAATTGACGCGTTGGGAGCAAGCAGGTTGGGTCGATACTTTCCGCGATAAGTTTCCAGATCAAGAGGGGCACTATTCCTGGTGGCGCCAATTTGGCGGTGCTCGTAAAGACAATGTTGGTTGGCGAATCGATTATGTATTTGCGTCGAAAACAGCTAATCACCGGGTAAAGAATGCCTTTATATGGCCGAAAGTCATGGGTTCAGATCATTGCCCTGTAGGCGTAGACTTGTTGTAGAGCGCGCCTCTTGAGCGGCTCCAAATTCAGCAACAGGAGTCGTGATATGGCACAACCTTTTCCCAACCATCCCAATCTCAGCGGTGGCTTTGCGCCGATACAGATGGAGTGCGATGTCCATGATTTGGTAGTGGTCGGCGATGTGCCGCAAGATTTGCATGGCAGTTTCTACCGCAACGGGCCGAACCCGCAATTTGCCCCGCGTGGTTCTTATCATTGGTTTGCCGGTGACGGCATGGTTCATGCGTTCCACATTGAAGACGGCTGCGTGAGCTATAGAAATCGTTGGGTGCGCACGCAGAAGTGGCAGCTTGAACGACAGGCAGGTCGAGCGCTGTTTGATCCATTTAATCCTATGGATCAGGATCCAAGCGTTATTGGTCTAGAGACCGATGGTGTTGCCAACACCAATATCATCTGGCATGGGGGCAAGCTGTTAGCGCTTGAGGAAGGCCATGCGCCTTTTGAGCTCGATCCTATTTCATTAGCGTCTGTGGGTTCCCACGACTACGCGGGCAAGTTGCAAGGCCCCATGACGGCGCACCCTAAGGTCGATCACGAAACCGGCGAAATGCTGTTCTTCGGCTACAACGCCAAAGGCGGAATTTCCGAACATATGACGTTCAATGTGGTCGACAAAGACGGTCAATTGTTGCGCAGCGAGTCGTTTAGAGCGCCCTATGCGGCGATGGTGCATGACTTTATGATCACTAAAGACTATGTCTTGTTCCCGATCATGCCACTCACCGGATCCCTAGAGCGCGCCATGGCGGGCGGCCCAGCCTATGCCTGGGAGCCCGAGAAGGCGACCCATATAGGGGTTATGCCGCGGCAGGGCAGCGTTGCCGACATGCGTTGGTTCGTCGGTGATGCGTGTTATGTATTTCACCCCATGAATGCCCACAGTGACGGCAATAAAATCATTTGTGATGTTTGCGAATACCCCCAGGCGCCACTTTTTCCGCTCGCGGATGGCTCGCCGGGTGATCCTAAGCAGGCCTTGGCGAAGTTAGTTCGTTGGACTTTCGACTTAGATGCCAGTACCGACGATTTCAGCCGTGAGCAATTACACGATGTGGTGTGCGAATTTCCGCGCTTGGATGAGCGTCGCAACGGTTTGAGCTACAGGTACGGTTACTTTTCGGCTGATTCTAAGCCCGCTTCCAAGGTTGGTGGTTTTAACCAGATTGCGCGTGTCGATCATCATACCGGTAGCATCGAATCTTATGATGTGGGTATCGGTTGCGCGGTCAGTGAACCTATATTCGTACCGAAAACTGAGTCCGCTGCAGAAGGCGACGGCTACGTTTTGGCCTACGTATTCGATGCAAATAGACAGGCCAGCAGTCTGTTAATACTGGATGCGCAAAACGTCGGCGCGGGTCCGCTTGCGACTGCCTATTTGGATCATCGGATACCTTTTGGGTTTCATGGCAATTGGCGCCAGGGACAATAAACGAAAGTGCCGAAGCCTAAGCTAGTGCGACGCTCTTAATTAGCGCAAAAACAGCCATACCCTCCTGCAGTGATAGGGCATCGGTCGCATGGCGGGTGACTTGGGCAAACAATAGCTGGTCGGCGACTCTGATTCCGACCCTAACGCGGTTGTCGGCGTCAGGTCGCAGCGATTCCACAATGCCGGGTAAACTGTTGCGGATACTCATCCCCTGGGGTTGGATGGTCGCCACCGCAACATCCCGGGCCGGCAAGAACAGGCGTAGGCGCGTGCCGGCAGCAAATTGATCTTGCATCGGCACGAATAGAGTATGCCCGGCTAACGCCAATTTTGTCAGGGAGTAAGCAGGTTCGTGACTGCTGATAATAGCTTCTATAACGGCTCCCATGGGTGTGCCGTTACTGGCGTCCGAACTCTGGTTCAGTCGTTGAGTAACCGCGACAGTGCTGCCTTGGTCCGTCACTTTCCCCGACGCCATAACCAGCATGTGGTCGCAGAGACGGGCAACTTCCTCTATATCGTGACTGACATAAAGGGTTGGTAATTTGAATTGTCGGGTCAATGTAGCAAGGTAGCCGAGAACCTCCCTTTTACTGTGCTGATCTAGGCCATTTAACGGCTCATCCATCATCAGCAGTTTCGGTTGATTCAATAAGGTGCGAGCAATAGCAACACGCTTCGCTTCGCCGCCAGATAAATCGGTAACAGCGCGTGACAGCAATGCTCGCACGCCTAATGTATCGATGACTTCCGCATAATTGATGTTACCTGCGGGAGCTCGGTCCATGGCAAAGGCTAGGTTGTCGGCGACATTGAGGTGCGGAAACAGTCGATTGTCCTGAAATACTAGTCCCGCCGAGCGCTTGTGGGGTGGCAAAGTCATTGCATCAGTCTGCCAGTATTGATCCTGGAAGCGAATCTGTCCTTGGGCCGGCACTAGGCCGGCAAGGGCTTTAAGCAAGGTCGTTTTGCCACAGCCGCTGGGTCCGAATAACGCACACACATCGGTATTGTTCAGCTTGATGTCTACATTGAGCTGAAAGCTACCCTGACGGTGTTGTAGTGTTGCTTCGAGCATCAGTTCAGCCGGAATGCTGACCGGCCATTGACCAGATAAACTGTGCACAAGGCGATGAAAGATAAGATAAGCAAGCCGCCGGATAGAATATGGGCTTGGGCATAGTTGAGCGTTTCCACCTGTTCATATATGGCAATTGAGATCATTCTGGTCTCGCCTGGAATGTTGCCGCCGACCATCAGAATGATTCCGAATTCGCCGATCGTGTGGGCAAAACTGAGGACGCAGGCGGTGATAAAGCCACGTTTGCTCAGCGGTAGCACCAGCTTGCGAAAAATGTGAGAAGGTGTTGCTCCGAGTGTGGCTGCGGCTTCGCGCAGACGTTCGTCCACCGCGGTAAAGGCACTAACCAAGGGTTGCACCATAAACGGTAGGGAGTAAAGCATCGACGCCAACACCAGGCCGGAAAACGAAAAAGCTAAGGTCGAGCCGGTGAGTGTGAACCAAAAGCCGCCCAGCCAACTGTTGGGGCTGAACAGCAGTAGCAGATAAAAACCGATAACCGTAGGTGGCATAACCAGTGGCATGGCTGTGAGCGCTTCGACAATTGGCCGCGCGGGGTTGCTGCTACGGGCCAGCCACCAGGCCAGAGGTGTGCCCACAAGAAGCAGTAATGCGGTTGTGGTGCTGGCCAGTTGTAATGTCAGCCAGACGGCATTGAGCTCAGTCAATTTGTTCTATCCCTGCGCTCTGGTCGAATGGCGTCTTTAGAAAGTTCAAGATTGGGTCAAAGGAAGGGGCGGTTACCAACCGCCCCAGATCGACACGCTCAAATCGTGGGTTTGACGAACTTGAGGGTCATACGATTGGATTCGCCAATGGCCCGCATTGCTGCTGCTCTTGCTTCGTCATCCTTACTGCCAGCCAGAGTTGGCGGTAAGCGCCAAACCACATCATCGGCACCCGGAAGATCGCGAGGGTTAGCGTTAATGTCGCTAGCAGCAACGTATTCAAAGCCGGCAGCCTGCATTTGTTCTATGACAAAGGCTTGTTTCAGATAGCCTTTAGAGCCGTTTGCCCAGGCATCGTCGGCATCACTGGGTGCGGCATGCTGAACGATACCTACTATGCCGCCGGGCTTAAGCACCTCAAAAGTGTCTTGCAGAGCGCGGCTCATAAAGCCGTGTTCCTCTTCGAACCTGGCGAGATTGTGTAATGCACGGATCAGCAATACCGCATCCGCGGTGCCTTTCTTGCTGTCTGTCAGGTCGCCCATGACAAAGCCGGATACCTTGGCGGCATTGCCTTCTACCCAAGTTTGCGCGGTCGCTGGCCAATCTGTGGACCAATTCGCCAGCTTGGCTAAGCGCTCGTCGTCGTAACCGAATAACTTATACATGCCGGTCGGGTAGTTGGCGCCAACAAGCTCGCCCTCATTGCCCAGATAAGGAATGAGCAACTTGCTGTACCAGCCACCGCCTGGCAGTGCCTCGACCACAGTCATGCCCGGTTGAATACCGAAAAATTCCAACGTCTGTTGTGGATTGCGCGATGGATAGCGGGCGATCACCGCCTCGGGCTGTGCGGCGAGAATACTGGCCAGATCAGATGACGTTGGCGCAGCTGGGCTCGACTCGTTCGTTGCAGCCATGCCCTCCATAGGCGCTGCACTTTGAGTGGGTTCTGAGTTTGCGGTTTGGTTACTGCCATCACAGCCGGTGAGGCCGACTGCAGCAATTATGCTCGTGATTAACGCGATCAGTGACTTTTTCATGACGTTACCTCTAGGTTAAGGTGGCCTCGAAGAATTCAGAAGCCGACAAACAAATTTGCATCCGTTGCTAAGTCGCAAATACTACTTTGCGATGTTGTCTGCCCACAACCGCCGGTTGTCGCGCGGTTATGCAGTTTCTTCTATGGCCTCGGCTACTATAGTGGCCATATTCTGAATTTGCTCGGGGGCTGCGATAAAGGGCGGTGCAAATTGCAATGTATCGCCACCCCAGCGGACATACAGGCCTTTTTCCCAGCAGCGCAGGCCAACCTCAAAAGGTCGGACAATAGGATCACCGTCGCGCGGTGCGAGCTGCAGTGCCCCGGCCAGCCCGAAATTACGAATATCAGTGATGTGCTTGTTGCCTCTAAGCCCGTGTAGTGAGTCCTCAAGTACGGGTGCCAATGCATTAGAGCGCGCAACCATGTCGTCTTCTTGCAATATATCCAATGCAGCCAACGCTGCAGCACACGCTACCGGGTGTGCCGAATAGGTGTAGCCGTGGGGCAATTCGATCATATGTTCAGCCTGTTCGACGGCCATAAACGCGTCGTACAACACGCTGGAACTGATCACTGCGCCCATTGGTATCGCGCCGTTGGTCAAACCTTTGGCGACATTCAAAATATCTGGGGTCACACCGAAGGTTTGTGCGGCGAAAGTAGCGCCCATGCGCGCAAAGCCTGTGATCACCTCGTCAAAGATCAGCAATATATTGTGCTCGTTGCAAATTTGTCGCAGCCGTTGCAGATAGTTTTGCGGTGGCACGATGACACCGGCAGATCCGGAAACAGGTTCGATAATCACGGCCGCGATTGTTGATGCGTCGTGCAAGAGGATAAGTTGTTCAAGATGGTTAGCGAGTTCCTCGCCGTGTTCGGCTTGTCCTCGGGTAAATGCATACTCGGGTTGTAAGGTGTGGGGGAGATGGTCGGCATCACCTAGCTGACCGAAAAGTTTGCGATTGGCTCCGATACCACCGAGGCTAGTGCCAGCGAAATTGACCCCGTGATACCCCTTGATGCGGCCAATAAACCGGGTTTTGCTGGGTTGTCCTTGAATGCGCCAGTAGGCTCGCGCTAGTTTCAAGGCGGTATCAGCGCACTCGGAACCAGAGTTTGTGAACAGCACATGGTTGAGGTCACCCGGTGCAAGATCACTTAAGCGCTCAGCCAAACGCGTGGCACCCGGGTGTGTGTATTGAAATGCGGGTGCGTAATCCAGCGTGGCTAATTGTTCGCTGACCGCTGCTGTAATTTCCGCGCGATTATGCCCGTAGCCACTGCACCAAAGCCCAGAGAGCGAGTCGAAGACTTCACGCTTGTCCTGACTGATATAATGGCAGTCTCGAGCCTCAACGACCACGCGTGGGTCTTTATGAAATTGCCGATTGGCGGTAAAAGGCAGCCAATGAGCGGTAGTGGAGCTAAGGTTCTCGCCAGTCATAATGGCTCCTCAAATGGTCGTATGATGATAACGTGCTACCAACCTTTAACCAGCGTTGCCGAAAGCGCTCTGGTAAGCGGGTCGTTGCTGTAATCTATCCCAGTACTCGGCCACCGCCGGCGGTGCAGCTTCAGGCAGAAATTTAAGGGTCAGCATAATAGTGTAGCCGAGCATGATGTCTGCAGCACTGAACGTGTTACCGACGATATAGTCCCGCTTTTGAAGAACATCGTTAACTGCTGTTACGCACAATCTAGCGCGATTGCGCATCTCCTCAATCGCTGCTTCGCTCGTCTGCTCACCTGGGAACTCGCGCAGGTGATTAACAATCTCGCCTAGTGGTCTGGCGAATGTGGCCTCGGCAAACCAGCTCCACTGCAGATACAAGGCGTGATCTGGAGTGCCGGGTTGTGGCTGTAGTTGACCCTTACCGTAGCGGTCGAGTAGGTACTGAACCATGGCTCCAGATTCGAAAATAGTGAGATCAGGGGACTCGCTATCAACCATTACAGGCACTTTTCCGACAGGATTCATACGACGCCATTCCGGGCTACTGCGGTAGCTGGCGCTGAAATCCACATCGATGACTCGATAGTCGAGGCCTAATTCTGCGCACAGCCATATGGGTCGCATGCCGCGAGTGCCTGGTACGTGATAGATCTCGATCATTTTGTGCTCCGGAAGTGGTTAGATGTTGCCTGCAGGAGCATAATTTATCGTTCTAAGAACAAGTACACTAGTGGCGCCGCGGATTACGTATTTTGGGAGGAGGCGTATCACAACAAGCGCGCTGGGTTTTATAACGTTGATGGTGCAATGTTAATACGGTCTTCCGTGGGTTTGGGTGGCTGTTGAATTGGCAGCGCGACCTGCCTACCCAAAGGTTATACAGTTGCAGCAGATGCTCGGACTTTGATAGAAACGTCTAAGCGGTGTCCGGCTTTTTTCAGCGCGGTGGATACTTAAGTTACCAATGATAGAGAATTATGTTGCAGAGAGAACCCAAGTAAACGGCCCAACAGGCACAAGCAAACAACAAGCATAGGAGTGATAATGAGCGGCGAAATAATCCAGTTAGAACGCGAGGGAGATGTATTTACCCTCACCATGAACGCCGGCGAAAACCGCTGGAACACTACCTTTGTTCGGGCATTTGCTGCGGCGTTGGATGAGGTGGAAGCTTCTTCCGGGCCGGCAGCATTGGTTACCGCATCGGCAAGCGAAAAGTTTTTTTCCAATGGCCTGGATCTCGATTGGGTACAGGATCCAAGCGCCCATCCTGAAGCCGGCGATCGGCAGGCATTTGGCAAAGAATTTATGGCCTTGATGGGGCGCATCATAACGTTACCAGTGCCCACCGTATGTGCAGTGAATGGACATGCATTTGGCGCCGGATTTATGTCAGCGCTGTGCCACGATGTGCGCATGATGCGTGCAGACCGTGGATTTTTATGTGCTAACGAAATGCAACTAGGTATGCGCATACCGCAACCAGAACTGGCGCTATTTCGACACAAAATGTCCCTAAACGCATTTTTTGAAACGGTGCAGTTGGCAAAGCGCTGGGCAGCACCAGCCGCCCTAGAAGCGGGGATCGTGCAGCACATAGCGGATGTAGATGAATTGCTCGCAGCCGCCCAGGCGAAAGCTCAGGAGTTGGCGCCACTGGGTGCGAATCGTGAGAATTATGGAGGCCAAAAAGAAACTTTGTATGGCGAAAATGCAGTCATAAACGGCGTTCACGGCCCTGGCTACATGCTGAAGAATCCGCAACAGTTCGGACACTAACCGATTGCAGACGCGCCACCGTAGCGGTGGCGCTTGTTTCACCCCGCTGGTCGTTTGAGCAGATCCGCCAAGTCGTCTGGCACATCCTTGGTCGGACTCATTTGCCATTGCGGCGTTTCTTTGTTCAAGAATGCCTGCACGCCGACTTTGACGTCGGTTGTCTGTCCAAGCCAGTTGATGAATTTGCCCTCTGCTTCCATCAACTTCGGAATGTTCGCACCGAGGTTTTGCCACATCAGCGCTTTGGTGACCGCTACGGAAACGGGTGCGGTGTTGACGGCGATGTCTTGAGCAATTTCCATCGCGCGGTCCAGTAGCGTGTTGGCGTCGACCGCCTCACTAATTAGGCCCATATCGGCAGCTTCTTGGCCAGAAATTATGCGTCCGGTCATTAATAGATCAGCGGCGCGCGAGAAGCCCGCGACCTGGCTCACTGTCACATGCGATGCCAGTTCGGGCAGAATGCCGCGACGCACCATGGCAAAGCCGATTTTTGCGTTTGCCGTAGCAAGACGGATGTCTGCGAGCATGCTGTAGGTAATGCCCACCCCCACGGCGGCACCGTTGATTGCAGCGATCACGGGCTTGCGAACTTGATAGGGCCACATCGGAGGGCGCTGGATTTCGACTCTGTCGGTAAAACCCTCTTCGCCACCGGATAGGTCGGCGCCTGCACAAAATGCGCGGCCTGCACCGGTTACGATTACGGCGCGAATATCGTCATTTTCGTCGCACTCGTACATAGCGTCGCTGAGGTCGCGACTCATTACAGGTGTCCAAGTGTTCATCTGGTCGGGTCGATTTAAGGTTACCAGAGCCACTTTTTCATGGACCTCGAATGTGATTTGCTGCAATCCGTCGATATTCATGTCTTTTCCCCTGTTACATCGTCTCAAGATTAACCAGCGTCCTAGCTGTGGATCAATAGACAGTTGCAGTTCATATTGCGAAACAACTATTGCTATCATCAAGCCAGAGGGATGTCAGGCCAGCAGGTTTGAATTGACGGAGGAGATAGCATGCGCATCAACGATGAGCACGTTGAGCACTACCATGAGCATGGTTATGCCATTGTCGAAAACTTTTTAACGCCCAGCGAATTGGCAGGAGCGCGTGCTGATGTAGAGGCATTCATTCCTGGATGGTTAGATTATGCCGCCGATCCGAGCAGTCCCAAGCCGGTAGGCTGGGATGAGACTCAACGTTCCCGGCGCGCAGTGCGTTTTCCGTTTCGTGGCGCCCACCTTAACGCGATTACCCTGCACCCTGAGTTGCGGCGATTTGCCTCGCTAATGACTGGGGGCGAGGCACTATTCTGCGAACAATCAGATTTAACGTACAAGTGTATGGGGCACTATGGTGATACCGATCAGCTGATGCATCTCGACTACGTAAACCATACTTTGGCCTATCCGCCTGATCGACCTAAGTACTGGCAAACCGCATTCCTGATTTATTACACCGATGTAGCAATTCATCAAGCACCGACGGCGGTTTGCTCATGGCAACATTATCGTGATGAGATTCTTTGGCCGGCTGTATACAAACCCAGCCAGCGTGCCCAGTTATATGATAACGAGGTGAAGGTTACTGTTCCCGCCGGTTCATTACTGGCTTATAGCATGCGTACTTTTCATCGAGGCACTGCATTTTTGCAAGAGGGAGCGCGCGTAGGGCATTTCATCAGCTATGCTCCGAAACGGCCTAAATGGATGGGTATTGTCGGTTGGCCAGAGCAGGGGGTCTATCAAAGTTTTTCTGCTTGGGTAGAACAAGCGACCCTAGAAGAGCGGGAACTTATAGGGTTTCCCGCCCCGAAGGATGATTATTGGACAGCGGAGACGCTTGCCGGCGTTGCTGCACGTTTCCCAAATATGGACATGAGTCCATACACTGATTAAATCCGATAGAGGGAGAGCAAAGTGAGTGCGATATTAGAGCCTAAATCTGCGGCATGGTTGGATCAGGTACAAGAAGACATCATAGATCCCGGGCGTCGGATCATTGATCCACACCATCACCTTTGGTCCAAGCCGTTAATGTTTGGTCGTTACGAACTGGCAGATTTGTGGGCAGATACGGGCTCTGGCCACAATGTTGAAAAAACCGTATTCATCGATTGCCATGCGAACTATCGAATGGACGGACCGGGTCGCATGAAGCCCATTGGCGAAACCGAGTATGTGGCGGAGGTGGCGGCTGCCAGTCGCGATAACCCTGAACAGGCCACTATTGCAGCCATCGTTAGTCATGCGAATCTGCTGCTTGGTGATGGAGTGGAAGAAGTTTTACAAGCGCATGATGAAGCAGGGCAGGGACTGTTTCGGGGTATTCGTCATGCAGGTCCCTATGACGATACAGGTACGTTAGTCAATGCCGGTGGTGGTCGTCCTTGTCCCTACCCCGAAGAGGACTTCCGTCAGGGTTTACGTCGGCTCGCGGCGATGGGCTACACCTATGATACTTGGCATTTTCACATGCAGAATCCGGCATTCTTGGCGCTTGCTCAAGCGGTTCCGGAGGCGACTATAGTGCTTGATCACTTCGGTACACCCCTGGGCGTTGGGGCTTATGCTGACAAACGAGAGGAAATCTTTGCGCAGTGGAGTAAAGATATTGCAGCGATCGCCGCGTGTCCTAATGTTTATGCGAAGTTAGGTGGTTTGGCCATGATCGACAATGGTTTTGGTTGGGATGCTCAAAGCCGACCGCCCACGTCCGACGAATTTGTTGCCGCCCAACGTCGTTATTATGAGCACGCGATAGACTGTTTCGGTCCGGAGCGATGTATGTTTGAGAGTAACTTTCCGGTAGATCGGTTGTCGATTTCTTATCCGGTGCTTTGGAATGGCTTGAAGAAAATTGCTGCGCAGTATTCTGCAGACGAACAAGACGCTATGTTTTACGGAACCGCAGCCAAGGTATACAAGGTTTGAAAACCCAACAGACATTTCCGCATCCATTGAGTGATGGCACGGTTCAACAGTTTAATGACCAAGGTTTTGTGGTGACTCCAGACGTATTCTCCCCGGCGGAGTTGCTAAGATTGGGGGCGGCGGTGGATGATGAAGTAGCCCGGCGCTCAGCCCACGATACTCGCGAGGTCAGTGCCAAAAGTACCTACGAACAGTCCTTCGTCCAGTGCATGCGGCTTTGGGAAACCAGCAGTACCGTCCGGGAGTTTGTCTGTGATGGCCGGTTAGCTGGCATGGCTGCGCAATTATTGAAGGTGCCGTCGGTGCGGCTCTGGCAAGATCAAGCTCTGTATAAAGAGTCCGGAGGGCGTGAGACCGACCCGCATCAGGATCAAACCTTTTGGCCGATCGGCGATGCGCCCTTGGTCAGTGTATGGATTCCATTCGATGCGGTAACACGCAGTAACGGTGCCATGGCGTATGTGCCCGAATCCCATCGCGCGGGTGGGCTGAAACCGGTGGATATCACCCACACCACAGAGCCCTACGATATTCTCAACGACCCCAAATTGGCCCAGCGCACGCCGAAATGGATGGAAGTAGCTGCAGGAGACATGATTTGGCATCACGGCTATACCATTCACCAAGCGTCGGCTAACAGCAGTGCTGCAACTCGCCGGGTATTTACTGTGGTCTTCATTGCAGATGGATGTACCCGGCAGAAACCCTGGCCAACTTTCCCGCTGGATCGTGATCAGGTGAGTGTGGGCGACCAAATAGCTGGTGTAGGTATGCCTGTGCTGTGGCCAAAGCCCGATAAAGTACCACCAGTTCCCCAGCAACAAGGCGTATTGCTGGGCGTTCAGTCAAGGGTCGTTTGAGCATGGTGATTTACGGCGTTGGTTTACTTGCTGCATGTATGTTGGTGGGGGTCATTTTGGGTGACCTGCTTGGACAACTCATCGGAGTTCAGGCAAATGTCGGCGGCGTAGGGATTGCGATGTTGCTGTTGATTTGGGCGACCAATGCCAGCCGCTTAAAACTGCTGCTTGTGCCGCCAACGGCCACCGGAATTACTTTCTGGAGCGCCATGTATATTCCCATTGTGGTGGCGATGGCGGCAAAACAAAATGTCTTGGCGGCGGTGTCGAGTGGTTGGCTCGCGCTGATAGCAGGGGTTGCCGCGGTAGCGGTTAGCTTTGCGATGATTCCACTGCTGTCGCGCCTTGGTCGCCGGACCCACGATCAGTCATGAGTACCGTTGTTGCGCTGCTGGAAAAAAATGCCCTTATTACGGCCTTCGTTATCGTCGCGCTGTTATTGGCCGGATCAAATTGGTTAGCGGCAAGACTTTTTCGTGGCCAGATTCACGGTTCGGCCATTGCCATAACTCTTGGTCTGTTGCTTGCCTATTGGGGTGGGGTATCCAGTGGCGGCAGTAACGGTTTAGCAGACGTTAGTTTCTTTTCTGGACTGGGTATTTTGGGTGGCGCCATGTTTCGCGACTTTGCCATTGTTGCAACAGCTTTCGGCGCCGATCTCGATGCCCTTAAACGTGCCGGTTGGGTTGCTGCAATGTCGGTAGTGCTGGGTGTGGTTTTGTCGTTTGCCGTGGGTGCGGTTGTTGCCGTGGCATTCGGCTTTTCGGATGCCGTATCCATTAGCACCATTGGTGCGGGAGCTGCGACCTATATTGTTGGGCCGGTCACAGGTACGGCGCTAGGCGCGGACTCTGCTGTGATTGCCTTGAGTGTTGCTGCAGGCTTAGTCAAGGCGATCCTAGTTATGGTGGCAACACCATTGGTGGCAAGCCGTATCGGACTGGATAATCCGCAAGCGGCTCTCATTTACGGTGGTCTTATGGGTACCACAAGTGGTGTAGCCGCTGGACTGGCCGCGACCGACCCGAAACTTGTGCCTTATGGCGCGATGACAGCGACTTTCTACACTGGCGTAGGGTGTTTGCTGGCACCGTCCTTACTTTACCTGCTGGTGCTTTTTCTCCAGCGGCTGTTTTAGATTAGCCGTTCTGAGGGGTGCGGTATCCGCTCCACCAGCGGCAGCACTTTGGGTTTGTACACTTCAACAAAGTTTTTGTTACTGCGGTGTGCGTCCAGGTGCTCTACGGTAGTCCACCACTCCATGAGCAAAAAAGTTTGCGGATCTGATTGCGAATGATAGATCTCAAAGCGCTCGCACCCGGGTTCTGTGAGAGATACCCGGGCTTGCTCCATTAGCAGCGTGCTGACTGTGTTGATATTTACGGGATCAATCACGCGCAGGATGACATTGTTGTATTCCATTGGTATTTCCTTGCTCTATTACAGGGCAGTGTGCCACATCCACTTCTAGTCGCGCTTTGCTACAGTAACAGGCGTCGTTCGGTAAAAGTGTAGGGAGGCAGCGGCCAGTGAGTCCGAAGCAGATGCAGGAAACAAGCTGGGATGCGGAGTATACGTTGCCCCTGTGGATAGATAGTGCGCCTAAGGCGTTGGGTACAGGAGCGTTACACGAACCCCGACTCACCGTACATCTACCTGCAGAGGGTTTGGCCAATGGCTGTGCGGTGATCGTTAACCCGGGTGGCGGCTACCGTATTCTCGCTTCAGATCACGAAGGTTTGCAGGTTGCCCGATGGCTAAACCGCCGCGGTATAGCTGCCTTCGTATTGCGTTATCGGGTCGGGCCAGACTATCCGACATCTGTATCGCTGCTGGACGGTCAGCGGGCGGTACGATTGGTCCGCTCACGTGCCACGAGCTTTAATATCGATGTAGATCGAATTGGTATGTTGGGTTTTTCTGCAGGTGGTCATTTGGCTCTTGCGGTTGCCACTAATGGCGATGATGGCGATGCGCAAGCGCCAGATCCGATCGACCGCTGCAGTAGTCGCATTAATTTTTCGGTCCCTGTTTATGCCGTCAGCAATGGTGCTCGGCGCGGTCGTAAGGCGGACGAATACACACCGACAGATCAGTGGGTGAACACTCATACACCGCCGTGTTTCATTGTTCATACCCATGAGGATGCAATCGTACCGGCATCTCAAGCGACGCTGTTTTATGAAGCATTATTACGCGCTGGGGTATCGGCCGAACTGCATATATTTAATGATGGCGAGCATGGGGTGGGATTGGCCGCTGGCGACCCTGATGTGGGGGCATGGCCAGAGTTACTATGGCGTTGGTTACGGCGGCGCGGTTTTTTGTCGGCACAGCTGCGGATCACGCTGCAAGGCGCGTTGACTTGTGCCGGGGCGCCGCTGGGCATGGCATGGCTTACGCTGATTCCAAAGAAATCACAAAATCCCTCGGCACGGCTTTTATTACATGGACGTCAAGGTGGTGACTTTGTAATCCCAGAAGCTCAGGGACCTATGCCGGGACCGCATGAACTGCAAATTCATTGGATAAGTCAACAATCGCACTACGATGCCAGTGGCAAGTACAGCTTGGAGCAGAGTTTGATCTGTACTCGCGAAGTGTTGATTGAAGCCGATCAAAGATTGGCTATTCATCTACAGCCCGATGATTTTTCACCATTGGATATAGATAGTGATTGAGTATCCGCAGCCTCACCCCATGGTTACGATGCTGTCGTTCAATAGTTGCGGCGTTTGGTTTTTAGGTTAAGGTGATTCTATGGGCTGGGGGGGTTCAGCCAGGGCTAGAGCATAGGAGGGGGTATGGCTGAGCTAAGCGACAGCAACAGCGGGTTTTGGAAGACCCGTTACAGCGTCATCTTGATGTGTTTCGCTGCCACGTTCGTATGCTATATCGACCGAGTCAATATCTCGGTTGCGATCATTCCAATGGCCGAAGAGTTTAAGTGGGACCTGGAAACTCAAGGCATTATTTTATCCTCCTTCTATGTTGGCTATCTGATCATGCAGGTCATGGGCGGATTTTTAGCCGATCGTT
>CAJXAC010000018.1 GCA_913050035.1 uncultured Gammaproteobacteria bacterium
TATGTATTCGACCTACGAGATTGCCGCAGATGCCGAATGCGAAGCCGACCCCAGTGACCGGCAAAAAATCGTTATTCTTGGCGGCGGCCCAAACCGAATTGGCCAGGGCATTGAATTTGACTATTGCTGTGTGCATGCCTGCTATACGCTGGCAGACGCTGGTTATGAAACAATTATGGTCAACTGTAACCCGGAAACCGTGTCGACTGATTATGACACATCTGATCGGCTGTATTTCGAACCATTGACCGACGAAGATGTCATTTCGATCATCAGACGCGAAGCAGAAAATGGTGATTTACGTGGCGTTATTGTCCAACTAGGTGGACAAACCCCATTGAAAATTGCAGCTGCACTCGAGGCTGAGAGCATTCCCATCCTCGGCACCAGCCCGGATGCCATTGACCTTGCCGAAGACCGTGAACGATTCCAGCTTTTGCTGAAAAAGCTTGGCCTGTTACAACCCGAAAATGGCATTGCCCATTCAGCTGATGAAGCCCGTGATATTGTCCAGAGAATTGGCCTGCCGGTTGTTATTCGTCCGTCATATGTGCTGGGTGGGCGCGCCATGGAAGTTGTCCACCAGATGGATGATTTGGAACATTATATGAGAGACGCGGTAGTTGTGTCTGGTAAAAACCCGGTGTTGATTGACCGTTTTTTGAACAACGCCGTCGAAGTCGATGTCGATGCCCTATGTGATGGCAGTGATATTTACATTGGCGGTATTATGGAACATATCGAAGAAGCGGGCATTCATTCTGGCGACTCTGCCTGCTCATTGCCGCCACAGCATTTGTCTGACAAGACATTGGACGCGCTGAAACAGCAGACCAAAGATTTGGCTTTAGCCCTCAATGTTGTTGGGCTTATGAACATTCAGTTCGCCATTCGCAAGAATAAAATCTATTTGCTAGAAGTGAACCCTCGCGGCAGCCGCACCGTTCCGTTTGTTGCAAAGACCACTGGCGTGCCATTAGCCAAAATAGCCTCATGTATTATGGCTGGAGAAAAGCTGGCAAGCTATAACTTGACCGAACGCCATTTGCCGCATGTAGCGGTAAAAGAAGCGGTTTTTCCGTTTGCCCGCTTCCCCGGGGTTGATGTGTTTTTGGGGCCAGAGATGAAATCAACCGGCGAAGTCATGGGTGTTGGTGATTCATTTGGCGAAGCCTTTGCAAAAGCATCTCTGGGTGTTGGAGATATTTTGCCTACCGGTGGCAGGGCTTTTCTTAGCGTAAAAGACTCGGATAAGGCGCACTTGCCCGAGGTCGCGAAAGAACTTATCGCGCTAGGGTTTACATTGGTGGGAACCTCGGGGACCCAACGGGTTCTGTTAGCGGCAGGTGTAGAGTGCGGAAAGATACAAAAGGTTAATGAAGGTCGCCCCGACGTTTCCGATATGTTGAAAAATGAACAAATAGACCTGATTATTAATACCACAGAGGGGCGGCAATCAATTGCTGATTCGGCGGTTATTCGTCGCCTCGCGTTACAAAACAAGGTGTGTTACACCACTACCCTGACTGGTGGAGAAGCTTTTTGTATTGCCATTCGCCAGGGTCAAGGAGAGCAAGTTCGCAGCTTGCAGGATTTACACAGTCGAATTCAGCAGGGGTAGCGTTATGGCCACGCCTATGACAATAAATGGTGCGGAAGCTTTGCGGGAGGAGGTTGCCCACCGCAAGGGATCGTTGCGTCAAGAGATTACGCAAGCGATCGCTGAAGCCCGTGCCCACGGCGATCTCAAAGAAAATGCTGAATATCATGCGGCTCGCGAGCAGCAGGGCTTCAACGAAGGCCGGATCCAGGAAATTGAGAGCCGCCTAGCGGATGCCCAGATCATCGACATTACGACCATCCCCGAGAGTGACAAAGTCATTTTTGGCGTTACGGTTACCCTATACGACGCCGCAGCGGACGACAGCATCAGCTATCAAATCGTCGGCGAAGACGAAGCTGATTTGAAGCAGGGCAAAATTTCAGTGATGTCGCCCATCGCGCGGGCGCTGATCGGCAAGAACGTAGATGATGTAGTGGTCGTGGTCACGCCAGGTGGTGAAAAAGAGTACGAGATCAGCAGCGTCGAGCATAAATAAGCACTTCAACAAAGGCCCCTTTGCAGGCAAGGATGGGCGCTAAGGGCCCCAAGCGTTTGCTGAACAGGCCTTACCCCAAGTAGCGGGAAACGTTGGACAGCTTCGGGTTCGGGCGCTGGTTTTTCCGATACAGGACTGCGACCTTACCGATGTTCTGAATAACCGTAGCTTGGGTCTGTTCGGCCAGCATTTCAGTAATCGCCAAGCGGTCGGCTTTCTGCAGCGCATCGACCTTGACCTTAATCAGTTCGTGATCAGTCAGCGCTCGTTCAGTTTCCGCAATAATGCCGTCACTCAAACCGCGGTCGCTCACGGACACTACGGGGTCCAGATGGTGAGCAACACCACGAAAGGCCTTCTTCATTTGCCCGCTCAACGGGCGTTTTGTCGATGAGGTAGAATTCATAAGCGCAGTGTAGCTGGTTTGCCGGTGACCATACAGCGACCAAGGCGCGATCATATAGATAACAGGTGAAGTGATGCCGAAACGCAGCAAATCCAGTGAGCGTTGGTTACAGCGTCAGCGTAAAGACTACTTTGTCCGTAAAGCTCAGGACGGCGGGCAGGTATCGCGTGCGCACTATAAGCTGGCGCAGATCGATGAGCGGTTTCACATACTCAGCGCGCGTAAGCGGGTTTTAGAGCTTGGGGCCGCGCCGGGCGGCTGGACTCAGTATTTGGAGTCCAAATTGACCCGCGGTTTTTTGATTGCTGTAGACCCGTTGCCAATCACCCGGGGCAGCCGCTGCCGTGTTATTGAGGGGTACGCAGGAGAAGATGAGGTAAATGCGCAAATCCATGAGTTGGTGGCAGATCAGCAATTGGACCTTGTTTTATCCGATATGGCCCCCAACATTTCGGGTGTCCGCGCAGTGGATCAGGCGCGCGCTATGGATCTCGCCGATATCGCGCTGCAGGCATGCGAAGATTGGCTCGGCAAAGGCGGGGATTTGGCGATAAAGGCCTTCCAAGGTGAGGGCCTAGACAACTGGGTCGCTGAACTGCGAAAACGATTCGAGCGGGTGAATATGATGAAACCTAAGGCTTCAAGACCCGAGTCAAGAGAGGTATTTGTAGTCGCTAGGGGCTTCATAACAGCGGCGGACGGCAATAACGGCGACCAAGCTAAACCGCCGAGTGCAGAGTAAAGTTAAGGTTTGGTCTAATTTGTAGTTTTAACCTTGCGACGTTATCTTCACGAAGCAAAGAATAATTTGATAGTGGAAAGGGCGACCAGCATGAGGTTCGTTGGCGCCAAAAACACTGAAAAGAGGTAAAGGCCTTGTCAGATATGGGAAAAAACATCGTACTGTGGCTCGTAATATTAGCTGTCCTGCTGACGGTGTTTAATAATTTTGAGGTAGAGCCAAAACAGCAGCCAATGGCTTATTCTGAATTCATCGACGCAGTGGAGCGTGGTGAAGTTCGCGAAGCAACCATTCAGGACAACAAAATCACGGCAACAGATGGTTCCGGAGAGACCTACTCCGTAACTGGCTTCCAATACGACCCGCGATTGGTGCAGATTCTCGATGAAAACCGGGTGCGAATTGACGTCAAACCGCCGGAAACACAGAGCATCTTTACCCAAATCTTGGTCGCCAGCTTCCCGATCTTGATCATTCTTGCAGTGGCGATTTTCTTTATGCGGCAGATGCAAGGTGGCGGCGGCGGTCGTGGTGGACCAATGGCATTTGGCCGCAGCAAGGCGAAGCTGTTGTCCGAAGACCAAATCAAAACCACCTTTGCAGATGTGGCAGGGGTTGATGAGGCTAAGGAAGATGTTCAGGAATTAGTTGAATTTCTTCGTGACCCAGGGAAGTTCCAGCGCCTTGGAGGTCATATCCCGCGCGGAGTACTGATGGTGGGTCAGCCGGGCACCGGTAAAACCTTGCTCGCCAAAGCCATTGCAGGCGAGGCCAAGGTGCCATTTTTCTCCATCTCCGGCTCTGACTTCGTAGAAATGTTTGTTGGCGTGGGCGCATCGAGGGTGCGCGATATGTTCGAACAGGCGAAAAAGCAGTCGCCTTGCATAATCTTCATCGACGAAATCGATGCGGTTGGTCGTCATCGTGGCGCTGGTTTAGGCGGAGGTCATGACGAGCGCGAACAAACGCTAAACCAGTTACTCGTAGAGATGGACGGCTTTGAGGCTAACGACGGTATCATCGTTATTGCTGCCACCAACCGGCCCGATGTACTCGATCCCGCGTTGTTGCGTCCTGGGCGCTTCGACCGTCAGGTGGTCGTAGGACTGCCAGACATTAGAGGGCGCGAGCAGATCGTTAAGGTGCATATGCGTAAAGTACCTTTGGGAGATGACGTTGACCCCAGCATTATTGCTCGCGGTACTCCGGGGTTCTCAGGCGCTGACTTAGCCAACCTTGTTAACGAGGCAGCATTGTTTGCTGCACGAGCCAGCAAGCGGCTCGTCAGTATGGAGGAATTCGACAAGGCCAAGGACAAAATCATGATGGGCGCTGAGCGCAAGTCCATGGTTATGTCGGAAAAAGAAAAACGCAACACCGCATATCACGAGGCAGGGCACGCTATTGTCGGGCGTCTGATGCCAGACCACGATCCGGTTTACAAGGTAACGATTATTCCCCGCGGCAGGGCGTTAGGCGTGACTATGTTTTTGCCCGAAGAAGATCGTTACAGCATGAGTCGTCAGGGTATTCGGTCGCAAATTTGCAGTCTATTTGGTGGGCGTATCGCAGAGGAAATGACCCTTGGTGCCGAGCATGTCACAACAGGGGCCTCAAACGACATTGAAAGGGCAACCCAGCTCGCACGTAATATGGTCACCAAATGGGGCTTATCCGAGCGTATGGGGCCCCTACTGTATGACGAGGATGACGGCGAGGTCTTTCTTGGGATGTCTGCTAATGCGAAACCAAAGTTACATTCGCCGGACACATCGAAAGCTATAGACGAGGAAGTGCGGCGCATTGTTGACGAGTGTTATGCCGAAGCGAGCAAGCTGTTAGATGAAAATTTCGACAAGCTGCACACCATGGCTGATGCGTTAATGGAATTCGAAACTCTGTCATCCGAACAGCTCGATGACATTATGGCTGGGGCGAAACCGCGCCACCCGTCCGACCTGCCGCCATCATCCGGTAGCTCCAATCCGCCCAAAGGCGAAACACCGATCGGTGGCCCTGCGGAAGAAAGCTGAGGGTTAACGATGGTCAGGCAGTGGTTGTGCCGTGACCGTCGGCTGACCTTCGAAGAACCGCTGATTATGGGGGTGATGAATATCACCCCCGACTCATTTTCAGACGGGGGCAAATTTTACCGCCACAGTAGCGTGATGCTCGAGCAAGTGCTCGCCCAGGGCGCGGCAATGATTGCCGATGGCGCGCGCATACTGGATGTGGGCGGTGAGTCCAGTCGTCCGGGTGCTGAGCCGGTTGGCCATGCTGAAGAAATCCGCAGAGTTGTTCCGGTGATCGAAGCGCTGAGCACCCTCGACTGCTTGGTTTCAGTGGATACTTACCATATAGAAACCGCACAAGCAGCGGTTACCGCTGGGGCCGACATAATTAACGACATCAGTGGTGGCGCGGATCCGGCGATGCAGGCATTGGTCGCAGCAAGCGGCGTCGGTTTATGCTTAATGCATATGCAGGGCTCGCCCCAGACCATGCAAAACAACCCGTCCTATGCGGATGTTGTTGAAGAGGTTGCGGGTTTCTTAGCCGGTCGGATATCGACGTGTGTGGCCAGCGGCGTCATGGCCGACCAAATTGCCATCGATCCCGGCTTTGGTTTTGGTAAGGCACTGAAGCATAATTTGCATTTGTTGCGCTGTTTAGAACAAGTGCGTTTTGAGCAACATCCTCTGCTTGTAGGGTTGTCGCGCAAGTCTATGTTGGGGACAATTACGGGTAAGCCTGTGGAAGAACGTGATACCGCCAGTGTCGTCGCGGCCGTGTTGGCGGCGCAAAATGGCGCAGATATCATCAGAGTGCATGACGTCGCTAAAACCACAGATGGGTTGCAAGTGCTTAAGCATGTTGCGGCACCAAGCTAGCCTTACGCCCCGGCATTTACCAACAACGGATTGCAATGAAACGAAAATATTTTGGCACTGACGGCATACGTGGGCGCGTAGGCGCTTCCCCCATAACGCCGGAGTTTTGTCTGCGTTTAAGTAATGCAGTGGGCAGAGTGTTCACTGTGGATGGCCGCAAACCCAAGGTCTTGATCGGCAAAGATACGCGTATCTCCGGGTATATGCTGGAGTCTGTACTGCAATCTGGGCTTATTTCAGCAGGCGCCGACGTTAGTTTGTTGGGCCCGATGCCCACCCCGGCGATAGCCTACTTAACAAGGACATTGCGCGCAGATGCGGCGATTGTCATAAGCGCCTCCCACAATCCGTATTACGACAATGGCATCAAATTTTTTAATGCGCAGGGCAGCAAGCTCGACGACGAAACCGAGTTGGCAATCGAAGCGGCCATGGATGTCCCTTTGTACTGCGAAGGGTCGGAGAGTCTTGGCAAGGCGTCGCGAATTTCCGACGCGCCGGGACGCTACGTTGAGTTCTGTAAATCTGCGGTGCCCAACGGACTGAGTCTGCGCGGTCTGCGGGTGGTATTGGACTGCGCTAATGGTGCAACCTATCAGGTAGCTCCCCAGGTCTTCACGGAACTTGGTGCAGAAGTGGTAGTCATGGCGGCTGAACCGGACGGCTTCAATATCAATGACCAATGCGGTTCTACTCATACCGAGGCCTTGCAGCAGCGGGTGCTGGCCGAAAAAGCAGACGTAGGCATCGCCTTTGACGGTGATGGTGACCGGGTTGCTATGGTTGATGCCGACGGCGCGTTGCTCGACGGCGATGAATTGCTTTATATCATCGCTCGGGATCGTCAACGCCGCGACGTACTGCATGGCGGTGTAGTGGGTACCGTAATGAGCAACCTTGGATTTGAGCAGGCGCTGGCGCGGCTTGCCATTCCGTTTAGTCGAGCTAATGTCGGCGATCGAAATATTCTCGCTCAATTGCAGCAGCGTGATTGGCAATTGGGTGGTGAACCGTCGGGGCACATTTTGACCCTGGATCTTGCAACCACTGGTGATGCCATCGTTGCGGCTTTGCAGGTAATCGTGCCGATAATCGAGCAGGGTGAATCGCTGCAGTCGCTGGCACGGGGGATGGATAAATTCCCACAGATTTTAGAGAACGTTACAGTGGCAGAGCCTGGAAAACTGTCCAACGATGAGCGCCTGTTGTCTGAAATTGCATTACACGAAACCAAATTAGCGGACCGAGGCCGCATTCTGGTAAGAGCATCCGGAACCGAGCCGTTGTTACGTATTATGGTCGAAGGTCAAGACGAACAGGAGGTCGGTACCATTGCGCAAGCGTTGGCTGAGCATGCGATTCGCTTGAGTGCTCATTAGCAGGGCTGGCCACCACGATTCTGGTGGTTCGATCTCTTTTATCCAATCTAACAGATTGATTTTCGGGGTTTAGGAACGCCGGTTTAACGATCTGTCGCTGGCTGCAGGGAACCCTTGGCAACTAAGGGTGCAGCGTTTACCATTGCGCGCCCGAATTTTCAGACTCGCCATGCGAAAAGCGTTAATCGCAGCAAATTGGAAGTGTCACGGTTCGTCAGCAATGGTAGACGAATACGCGGCTGTGCTGGAGCACTCGGCAAAGGCAGAAATAGTGGTGTTTCCGCCGGCTGTGTTTTTAGCGCGCTATGCAGAGTGCGCAGCGCAGCGCTCTGGTTGCGGTGCTCAGGACCTTGGTGTAGCAGAGTCGGGCGCACATACTGGAGAAATTTCCGCTGGTATGGTGCGTGAAGTCGGAGGGCATTGGGCCATTGTTGGGCACTCTGAGCGTCGGCAGAATCAGCTGGAAAGTGATGCTCTAGTTGCAGCAAAGTTTGCTGCAGCATTGCGTGCCGGTTTGCGGCCAATATTGTGCATTGGCGAAACCGCGCAGCAGCGAGGTCGTGGCGAAGCCATGACGGTGGTCGAGCAGCAATTGCGCTCTGCGCTTGCTGACATTGACCGATCGCAGATTGCCCTTGGCGCAATTGCTTATGAGCCGATCTGGGCAATCGGCACGGGTCGAACGGCGACACCGCAGCAAGCGCAAGACATGCACGAAGGTATTCGCGCGGTCGTGCGTTCGCTGGATGTTGATGCAGCAAAGGCTACAAGGATTATTTACGGTGGCAGCGTCAACGCTGATAATGCTGCGGCCTTGTTCGCGCAAGCGGATATTGATGGTGCATTAGTAGGCGGGGCGTCGTTGCAGTTAGATACATTTACTAGGATCATTGCGGCCGCTGCGTAACTTAGCGCGGCTTGTGACGAATAGTGGGATTACACATGGGTACTTTAGAAGCGGTATTGTTGGTGTTACTGATTGTTGATGCGTTAGCGTTAACAGTGCTTGTGCTGCTTCAGCAGGGCAAGGGTGCAGATGTTGGGGCGGCGTTTGGTAGTGGCACCTCAAATACGATGTTCGGTAGCGCGGGTGGCGCGTCGTTTATGACCAAGGTCACAACATGGCTGGCCATCGGTTTTTTCGCCATTGCATTCGGCCTCGCGTACACGGCTAAAGAGCGAGCAGCAGCGGCCGGGCAAATTGGTATTCCTCAGGCTACAGTGCCATCTGAAGTGCCTTCGTTAGGAGAAGAGATTCCTGCAGCGCCTGAAGCTGAACAAGGAGACGATATCCCGCAGCTATAGCTGCGTATGCCTTTGCCGAAGTGGTGAAATTGGTAGACACGCTACCTTGAGGGGGTAGTGGGCGTATGCCCGTGCGAGTTCGAGTCTCGCCTTCGGCACCATTCCAAACCAATCTAGAATTTGCCTTGCAGGTCGCCTACTGCATCCCTATAATTCGCGTCCCTATTGATGCGGGGTGGAGCAGTCTGGTAGCTCGTCGGGCTCATAACCCGAAGGTCGTGGGTTCAAATCCTGCCCCCGCTACCATCTTAGGAAAGCCCCGACTACGGGGCTTTTTATTACTCAGGGGTTATACCACTGAGTAAGCGTAGGTACGTTTGCAGGCGTACATATGTTTGAAGTCTAAACGTGAACGACTTCTTTGTTTCGGATCCTAGGCGCGGTGACTTCACCGTACGGGGATTTGAAACAGCTAGGGTCACGTAAATGAGATGGGCTTAAGGCCCATTTTTTGTGCCAGTAATAAAGATTTCTGGGCAGGGTGGTGTGTTATCAGAGCATGCATAGCGCCTTACCGAGTCTTTTGAGGCGAGGTTGTAAGTTATTGAATGTTAGGGAGAAACAGATAGAAGAGCTGATCGCGCCGACGGTGGAATCACTCGGCTGCGAAGTCTGGGGTATTGAGTACCTCAGCCAGGGAAAATACAGCAAGTTGCTGATCTACATTGACAGAGAAGAAGGTATTGATGTGGATTTGTGTGCGGCAGTAAGTAGGCACGTAAGCGATTTGTTGGATGTAGAAGAGCTGATAAGCAGCCGTTACACCTTGGAAGTTTCCTCTCCCGGTATGGACAGAGTGTTATTTAAGGAAAAACACTACACAGACCATGTAGGTGAACGCGTAGAGATTCGATTGAACTACCCTTTTGAAGGGCGGAAGCGAATAACCGGTGTGTTAGCCGGGGTAGAAGATCACATGGCCATAGTGCAGGAAGCAGAGGATGAATATCTGCTGCCGTTGGAAAATGTTCAAAAGGCACGGCTAGTGCCATCTTTTGATTGAGGCGATTATAAATGAGTAAAGAAATACTTTTGGTGGTTGAGTCCGTATCGCATGAGAAGGGTGTTTCTAAAGACGTATTGTTTGGTGCTATAGAGTCTGCCTTAGCCGTTGCTACCAAGAAAAGATACGGTGAAGACGCTGAGTTTCGGGTGGCGATTGACCGCGACAGCGGTGAATACGAAACCTTCCGTACTTGGACTGTAGTCGACTTCGACGAAATTGAGGCTGACGAAGAGGCAGAAGTAAATCCGGAGGCCCAGTATTCGGTTGAGCAAGCGCAAGGCTTTAAATCAGACGCGGTACTCGGCGACGTGATCGAAGAGCAGGTTGAGTCGGTTGCGTTTGGGCGCATTGCGGCGCAAACCGCCAAGCAGGTTATCGTACAAAAAGTCCGCGAAGCAGAGCGGGCCCAAGTCGTAGAAGCCTATGAGTCTAGGGTTAACGAATTGGTCAGCGGCACGGTGAAAAAGTTAGGGCGCGACAGCGTTATTGTTGACTTGGGCAATAATGCGGAGGGCATTCTCACCCGCGAGCATCTGATTCCGCGAGAAATCTTTCGTGTCGGCGATCGTCTCCGCGCCATGCTTGTAGAAATTCGTCCCGATAATCGTGGCCCACAGCTGATCTTGTCACGCACTGCACGATCCATGTTAGTGGAACTGTTTAAAGTTGAGGTTCCTGAAATTTCCGAAGATGTCATTCAAATCCTTGGGGCTGCTCGTGACCCAGGGTCGCGAGCAAAGATCGCGGTTAAAACCAACGATGGCCGAATTGATCCGGTGGGCGCGTGCGTGGGCATGCGTGGTTCAAGAGTGCAGGCGGTTTCTGGAGAGTTGGCCGGGGAGCGAATCGATATCGTACTTTGGGATGACAATCCTGCGCAGTTAACAATTAACGCCATGGCACCGGCTGAAGTTGCGTCCATCGTTCTAGATGAAGAAACCCACGCAATGGATATCGCCGTTACCGAAGAAAATCTAGCTCAGGCCATCGGCCGTGGTGGGCAAAATGTGCGTCTAGCGAGCGACTTATGTGGCTGGTCGCTGAACATTATGACGGAAGAAGAAGCCGCAGAAAAACTCGAAGCGGAGTCCAGTAAATTCATTGCCGATTTCATGGATGCACTATCGGTGGATGAGGACGTAGCGGCGGTTCTGGTTGAAGAGGGGTTCACCACCCTAGAAGAGATCGCCTATGTGCCGTTAGAAGAGATCGTAGCGATAGAAGGATTCGACGAGGAAATCGTCGATGAGCTGCGTAACCGGGCTAAGGACGCTCTGCTTACTAGGGCCATCGCCAGCGAAGAGGCTTTGGGCGATAACCGACCGGCGGACGACCTCTTAGAGATGGAAGGTATGGATCGTGATTTAGCCTTCAAGCTGGCTTCTCATGAGGTCATTACGATGGAAGACTTGGCAGAATTGGCCGTGCCTGAGTTGCTCGAAATTGATCCAGATTTAGGTGACGACAAAGCGGCAGCATTGATCTTGAAAGCCCGCGAGCCTTGGTTCGCTGAAGAGGCAGAAGCGGCGGCGGAATAAGAAAATGCTGGCCGCATTGCTGCGGGCCAGCCGGAGTTATCGATGGCAGATGTAACAGTTAAACAACTTGCAGATACAGTGGGCGCGCCCGTGGATCGTTTGCTTAAGCAGATGATGGAAGCAGGTTTAGAACACAAGTCTGAAGGGGACGCTGTAACCGAAGAGCAAAAACAGGTGCTTCTGGGTTTCTTGAAGCGCAGTCATGGTGAGGCAGCCAAGCCAGCGGAAAAAATAGTCCTCAAGCGTAAGAGCACGGGCACGCTAAAGTCCGGGCAGGGTCGTGCAGGCCGTAATGTCACGGTTGAGGTGCGGCGTAAGCGAACCTACGTGAAACGTAGCGAAGTTGAAGCTGCGGAAAAACCTGAGGCAGAGGAAGAAAGCGTTTCCCAAAGCGAGCTGGAAGCCAAGCGTATTCGCGATGAGGAAGCTGCGCGTATTCAGGCCGAAGAAGATGCGCGCCAAGCTGAGCTGCAGCGCAAGGAAGAAACAGAGCGCAAAGCTGCTGAAGAAAAGCAGCGTCAGGAAGAAGAACAACGGCTTGAGCAAGAGCGGCTTGCGGCGGCACAAAAGGTCGAGACAGAAGCGGAAACTAAGAAGGCGGGCGAGCCTGCTGCGGTCTCTGCGGCCGATATACAGGCTAAAGAGCAGTCTGAGCAGCGCGGTGGTAAGCGCGGTCGTGGGCGTGAGCGTGCCGGTGGCGGGGCTGGTCGTGGAGACAACCGTCGCCGCGAACTGAGTTTAAAGTCAGAGCGTCGAACAAAGCGTCGGCAGCCGCAGCGCGATACGCCGTTAAAGGTCGATCAGCAGGGTGGCGAATTTAAGCCAACCGAGTTTATTTCGCGCGAAGTTGAAGTCGGTGAAATGATCACCGTTGGAGAGCTGGCGCAAGGAATGGCGGTTAAAGCTGGTGAAGTGATCAAAACCCTTATGGGGCTTGGGGTTATGGCAACCATCAATCAGACGGTTGATGCTGATACAGCAACATTGGTGATCGAGGAGATGGGTCACCGCATAAAAATTGTCAGCGAAGACGTGCTCGAAGAGCAACTAGAAGCCTCCTTAGTAATAGAAGGAGAAACCGAGCAGCGTGCGCCCGTGGTTACGGTAATGGGCCATGTGGACCATGGAAAAACATCCCTCTTAGATCACATACGCAATACTCGCGTGACCAGTGGCGAAGCTGGAGGCATTACCCAGCACATAGGCGCCTACAGCGTCCCAACGGACAATGGCGACGTTACGTTTATCGATACACCCGGCCACGCAGCCTTTACTTCGATGCGCGCGCGGGGTGCCAAGATAACGGATATCGTGGTCTTGGTAGTCGCTGCTGATGATGGCGTCATGCCACAAACTGAAGAGGCTATTCAGCACGCCAAGGCTGCCGAGGTGCCGATTATTGTTGCTATTAATAAGATCGATTTAGAAGGCGCCGACCCCGATAGGGTCACTAACGAACTGGCGGCTAAGGATGTGGTTCCAGAAGAATGGGGCGGTGAAACCCAGTTCATTAAAGTATCCGCGATGACCGGTGAGGGCATTGATGCGTTATTAGAAGCGATCACCCTGCAGGCTGAACTGTTAGAAATTGGCGCCATCATCGAGGCGCCGGCTCAGGGCGTGGTCATCGAGTCACAATTGGATCGAGGGCGCGGACCGGTAGCGACTGTCCTTATTCAGAATGGAACTTTGCGCCAAGGCGATATCGTAATCGCTGGTGAATTCCACGGTCGAGTTCGGGCCATGCTTAATGACCAGGGTGCTGCTACTAAGGTCGCAGAGCCAGCTCAGCCGGTGGAAGTATTAGGTTTGAACGGCACTCCAGGTGCAGGAGATGAGTTCGCAGTGGTCACTGATGAACGCTCTGCGCGCGAATTGGCTGAGTTCCGTCGCGATAAGACCCAAGAACGCTTGCAAGCGATGCAGCAGGCAGCGAAGCTCGAAAATATGTTCGTCAACATGGCTGAGGGTGAGAAACGCATCCTTAAAGTCGTTGTTAAAGCCGACGTGCGTGGCAGTCTTGAAGCCATTGTGCAGGCCATGGCTGATATCGGTAATGACGAAGTATCGGTACAAGTGTTGGGTTCCGGTGTTGGTGGTATCTCTGAATCTGACGCCACTATGGCGGTCACCTACGGTGCGGCGGTGTTTGGTTTTAATGTTCGCGCGGACAAGCGCGCCAAGACGCTGTTGGAACGCGAGGGCGTTGATCTGCGCTACTACAGCGTGATTTATGAACTCATGGATGACATTAAGAGCGTTCTGTCCGGTATGTTGGCTCCGGAAGTGCGCGAAGAAATTGTCGGTATTGCTGAAGTGCGCGACGTCTTTAAGTCGCCCCGATACGGCCAAATTGCTGGCTGCATGGTGGTCGAGGGAGTCGTCTACCGTAACAAGCCGATTCGGGTGTTACGCGACAATGTGGTGATCTACGAGGGCGAGTTGGAGTCGTTGCGACGATTTAAAGATGATGTGAACGACGTGCGAAATGGTACCGAGTGCGGTATTGGCGTGCGTAATTACAACGATGTGCGTCCCGGCGATTCAATTGAAGTCTTCGATACCAAGGAAATTGCACGCGAGCTGTAGCTCGTGCGGGTAGCGTAGCATGCAAAGTTTCTTGGAATTGAGCGAGACCCGCTGACATGTCTCGCGAATTGCGCGTAGCCGACTTCGTTCGTGACGAAATCGCCAAAATCTTGCAGACGCAAATGCGTGACCCACGGGTTGGCGCATTTGTCAGCGTTAGTGATGTTAAGGTCAGTAAAGATCTATCTTATGCGGAAATATATATTTCCTCCTTAGACGTAGATTCGGACGCCAAAAAACAAGAATTGTTAGAAGTGCTTAACAATGCGGCCGGCTTTTTTCGTTCAGAGTTGGCTAAGCAGCATAAAATGCGTACGACGCCGCGGCCGCGCTTTCACTACGATGAACTGTTAGAGTCTGGCCCTCGTTTAGAAAAGCTTATTGCAGATGCTGTAGCTGAAGACACAACGCGGCAGGATCAAAATGGGTAAAACTCGGCGGGGCAGAAAGGTCAGCGGCGTGCTTGTGCTGAACAAGGCTGCGGGAATGACATCTAATGATGCCGTGCAGCAAGCCAAACGAATCTTTGGTGCGCAAAAAGTAGGGCATACGGGCAGTTTGGATCCGCTGGCTACGGGTGTGCTGCCACTGTGCTTTGGTGAGGCGACTAAGTTCTCACAATATCTGCTGGAGTCGGACAAAAAGTACCGGACGCTGATTAAGCTCGGGGTGACCACGGATACGGGTGATGCCGATGGCACGGTAATCAGCCAAGCGAGCACCGCGGGTATCGGTGTTGCCGAGGTCGAACAGGCCCTTGGTGCGTTCCGCGGAGCGATTAAACAGCTGCCGCCAATGTACTCAGCGTTGAAGCATAATGGGCAGCCTTTGTATAAGCTTGCCCGCCAGGGCATAGCCGTTGAAAGAAAAGTCCGTGATGTAACGGTATTTCAACTTGAAATGACAGGCTTTGATGCCGACGAATTTGAGTTGGAGCTGCATTGCAGTAAAGGCACTTATGTTCGCAGTATTGCGGAAGATCTGGGCAATGCATTGGGTTGCGGCGCGCATGTGAAGAGTCTTCATCGGCGAGCGGCGGGACCGTACTGTGAACAAGAGATGGTCGATCTGGAGGCCTTGCACCAGATTGAAGACCAGCAAGGTTTGGATGCCTTGCTGCAACCAATGGCCAGTGCGGTAGCACAATGGCCGGCGGTAAAAATGGTTGAATCCACGGCGCACTTTGTTCGCCAAGGGCAACCTGTGCAGGTAGCGCATGCTCCGGTGAACGGATGGGTGCAGCTGTTGGAAATAGCCGAGAATGCGCAAGAGCGCTTTCTTGGTGTTGGAGAAATTTTAGCTGACGGACGGGTCGCGCCCCGAAGATTAGTGGTGCACGACTAGAACGTTGGCTGAAGCGAGGCGTTGGTACTGTAAATATGCGCGGTTCCATCGCCAATTAACTAGCGTATTAAGGAGACTAAAATGGCGTTAAGTGCCAAGAGCAAAGCAGAAATCGTTAAGGAATATCAACTTGAAGACGGAGACACTGGCTCTCCAGAAGTACAGGTTGCTCTATTGACCCACAACATCAACACCTTGCAGGGACATTTCAAGGAGCACCACAAGGATCACCACTCTCGACGTGGCCTGATCAGGATGGTTAATCAGCGTCGTAAGCTGTTGGATTATTTGAAAAACAAAGACGTTGCTCGATACGGCGATCTGATCAAGCGTTTAGGGCTGCGCCGTTAATTCTATATTGAGCTAATACAAAACTGACCGCGCATTTAGCGCGGCCTGACTCGGAGAATACAATTTGAACCCCATAACCAAACAATTTCAGTTTGGCGATCAGCAGGTTTCTATCGAAACCAACAAGATTGCTAAACAAGCGACCGGTTCAGTGGTCGTCACCATCGGCAATACGGTGGTTTTAACCACGGTCGTCGGAGCGAAGAGCGCCCGACCAGGACAAGACTTTTTTCCTCTAACCGTAAATTACCAAGAAAAAACTTATGCAGCGGGCAAAATTCCAGGTGGCTTCTTCCGCCGTGAAGGTCGACCCAGCGAAAAAGAGACGCTTACTTCGCGACTTATTGATCGCCCGATTAGGCCCTTGTTCCCTAAAGGTTTTATGAATGAAGTACAGGTGGTCTGTACTGTTGTCTCTACTGACAAGAACCAAGATCCAGATATTGCAGCAATGATTGGCACCTCCGCTGCATTGGCAATTTCCGGTATTCCGTTTGCGGGACCGATTGGTGCGGCGCGCGTGGGCTATGTCGATGGTCAATACTTGCTCAACCCCGGTTACGACGTACTCGCGACCTCAGATCTTAATATGACGGTTGCTGGAACCTCTGGTGCTGTACTCATGGTTGAGTCCGAGGCAAAAGAGTTAACCGAAGACCAAATGTTAGGCGCTGTTTTATTTGCTCATCAAGAGATGCAAGCGATCATTACTGCTGTGGCTGAGTTGGCCAGTGAAGTTGGCAAACCGGCGTGGGATTGGCAGCCTGAAGCTAAGGACGAAAGTCTGTTAGCCCAAGTAGAAAGCGCGGTGAAATCCGAGCTGGGTGATGCCTATCGCATTAGCGACAAGATGGAGCGCCAAGATCGCGTGCGTGGGCTGCTCGATTCCGCCGTTGAACAAATAGCCGGAGGCGACACCGGTGCACCGAGTGCCGACGATGTGTCTGGGATGTTCGGTAAAGTTGAAAAGGACCTAGTTCGTCAGCGTGTGCTAAATGGTGAGCCGCGAATAGACGGACGCGATTTGCGTACGGTCCGACCCATCGAGGTTGAAGTTGGCGTACTGCCAAAGGCGCATGGATCGGCGCTGTTTACGCGCGGTGAGACTCAGGCGCTCGTGGTAGCGACATTAGGCACGCTTCGCGACGCGGCGTTGATCGACGCGCTCGAGGGCTCTTATAAAGATACCTTTATGCTGCACTATAATTTCCCACCCTATAGTGTGGGGGAGGCGGGTTTCATGAGCGGGCCGAAGCGCCGCGAAATCGGTCACGGCAAGCTCGCGCGCCGCGGGGTTAGCGCAGCACTGCCGAATTCTGAAGATTTCCCTTATACCATCCGGGTTGTATCAGAGATCACCGAGTCTAATGGCTCCAGCTCTATGGCCAGTGTTTGTGGAACATCCCTTGCTCTCATGGACGCAGGTGTGCCGGTGAAAGCGCCGGTAGCTGGTGTCGCCATGGGCTTGGTTAAGGAAGGCAATCGCTACGCAGTGTTAACCGACATTTTGGGCGACGAAGATCACCTTGGTGACATGGACTTTAAGGTGGCTGGAACCGCAGCGGGTGTCACAGCCTTACAGATGGATATCAAGATCGACGGTATCACCGAAGAAATTATGGAGGCTGCGTTAGCTCAGGCATTTGAAGCGCGAGTCCATATTCTTGATGAGATGAATAAAGTTATCAGCGCCTCGCGTGAGGAGTTGTCTGATAATGCACCAGCTATGGTGACCCTGAATGTTCATCCGGACAAAATCCGCGACATCATCGGTAAGGGTGGTGCGACCATTCGCTCCATCGTGGAGGAGACTGGCGCGGAAGTTGATATCAATGACGACGGTAGCGTGCGCATTTATGCCGAGGACGGTGCTGCAAAGGATGCGGCGGTAAACCGCATTCAAGAAATCACCGCCGAGGCTGAAGTAGGACGAATTTATAAAGGTAAGGTTGAGCGCATTGTCGATTTCGGTGCGTTTGTGAATATCTTGCCCGGTAAGGACGGCCTATTGCATATTTCTCAGATCGCTGAGGAGCGTGTTGAGACCGTGACCGACTATCTGTCAGAAGGACAGGAAGTCGAGGTTGTGGTCTTAGATGTCGACCAACGTGGACGTATCAAGTTGTCAATCAAGGAGCTGGGAAATTACCAAGCCCAAGAGGCTGAAGGATAAGCCCTGAGACAACCCATTAAAAAGCCGGCGTATGCCGGCTTTTTTATGCCTGTTTGATGCGGTGAGTGATGAGGTCCTCAACCACACTTGGGTCCGCTAATGTGGACGTATCACCAAGGTTGTCCAGTTCGTCTGCAGCGATTTTACGCAATATCCGACGCATGATTTTTCCCGAGCGGGTTTTCGGTAAGCCAGGAGCCCATTGGATCGCATCGGGCTTGGCGATGGGTCCGATTTCTTTTCGCACCATGGCAATAAGCTCTTCGCGCAGGGCCTCAGGTTCCTTGTCATCACCCTGCATGAGGGTAACGTATGCATAGATGCCCTCGCCTTTGAGGTCGTGGGGAAAACCAACCACAGCCGCCTCTGCAACGCTTGGATGCAGTACCAGCGCACTTTCTACTTCTGCAGTGCCAATACGATGCCCTGACACATTCATAACGTCGTCAACACGGCCGGTAATCCAGTAGTAGCCGTCTTCATCGCGTCGTGCGCCGTCGCCGGTAAAGTAGTATCCCTTGTAGGTGCTGTAATAGGTGTCGATCACTCTCTGATGATCACCATATACCGAGCGGATCTGGCCGGGCCATGAACCAGTAATGACAAGATTGCCCGAAGCCGCCTGTTCGGAAATTAGGTTGCCTTCAGCATCCATTAAAGCAGGCTGCACTCCGAAAAAAGGACGGCTTGCTGAACCGGGTTTGAGCGCGGTCGCGCCAGGCAATGGCGTAATCATTATTCCGCCTGTTTCGGTTTGCCACCAGGTATCGACAATTGGGCAGCGTCTTTCGCCAACGACACGGTGGTACCAGTCCCAGGCTTCCGGATTTATCGGTTCGCCCACACTGCCGAGCAAATGCAGAGAAGATCTAGAACTGCCCGTGACAAATTCATCGCCCTGAGCCATGAGCTGGCGAAGAGCGGTGGGCGCGGTATAAAAGACATTAACCTGATGTTTATCGATAACCTGCCAGCACCTGGACGCATCCGGATAGGTAGGGATGCCTTCAAACATAAGGGTTGTTGCGCCGTTGGCTAAGGGACCATAAACAATATACGAATGACCGGTTATCCAACCGACATCTGCGGTGCACCAGTAGATGTCGCCGTCTTGATAGTCAAAAACGTATTTATGGCTCATTGCCGCATGCAATAAATAGCCGGCGCTGGAATGCTGTACGCCTTTGGGTTTCCCCGTAGAGCCGGAGGTATACAAAATGAACAGAGGATCTTCCGCCCCCATGATCTCTGGTTCAGCTGTAGTCGCTTGGTGTGCGGTCAGTTCGTTGTACCAAACGTCGCGGGCTGGATTCCATGGCACTTGGTTGCCAGTACGCTTGACGGTGATCACACTGTGTACATTGGGGCAATTGATGAGCGCTTCATCTACATTTTCTTTCAGCGGGACAGTGCGGCCTCCCCGTACACCCTCGTCAGCGGTGATTACCGTTTGGCAGTCTGAGTCGAGTATTCGATCTTGCAGCGATTGCGGGGAGAAGCCGCCAAAAACCACACTGTGGATGGCGCCAATGCGGGCACAGGCGAGCATTGCGTATGCGGCTTCCGGAATCATCGGCATATAGATACATACGCGATCGCCCTTTTGAACGCCGCGTTCGCGTAGCCCGTTGGCTAGCTGGCAAACCTGTTCGTAAAGCTGTTGGTAAGTAATATGCGCATCGTCGGTAAGCTCATCACCCTCCCAGATGATTGCGGTTTGATTAGCTCTGGCGGGTAAATGCCGATCAATGCAGTTTACTGATACGTTGAGTTCGCCGCCGTTAAACCAAGCGATACGTCCCTGTTGCATATCGACTTCGGATACTTGATTCCAGGGCTTCGTCCATTCTAGGAAGGCTGTGGCTTGCTCGGACCAGAACGCATCAGGCTCTTCGATGGATTGCCGGTACATGGCGTCGTACTGGGTTGGGTTAATTAAGCAGCGCGACGCGATGTTAGCTGGGATGTCGAATACTTCGCTCATGATACGTTCCTAAACAGTCCGTTATGTCTTGGGGCTCTTCAGCTTGGTGATCAGCGCAGCGGTGGCTGTGTCGTACGCCAACCCCGAGCTATTTTGCTCACTCAAGCTGCGATAAATTGGTTCCGCAAGCTTTTTCCCAAGCTCTACCCCCCATTGGTCAAAAGAGTTTATGTTCCACAACGCACCTTGGCAAAACACCTTGTGCTCATAAGTTGCGAGTAATGCGCCAAGTTGGGTGGGCCCTAATTCGTCGATCAGCACCATTGATACCGGGTGTCGTCCAAGGACCGTGCGGTGATTCTCCTGCGCGGACTCCGGAATCCAACCGTCGGTCATGGCTTGCGCCTGGGCCAAGGCGTTGGCATTCAGCCAATTGCGGTGATGGGGCAAATTCATCTGATCTTGTGCAACAACGATGATGTCAGCAGCGTAGGCCGACGTCCCTTGATGCAATAACTGGTGATAAGCGTGTTGGCCATTGGTGCCACAGCCACCCCACAATATGGGCATGGTCGTATAATCGAGAGCCTCACCCTCGCGGCTTACCGACTTACCGTTACTTTCCATCTCTAGCTGTTGCAAATAGTCAGGCAATAGCCGGAGGCGCTGATCGTAGCTCAATATTGCCAAACTCTGGCAACCCAGAATGTTGTAGTTCCATAGTCCGGCGAGGGCGCATAGCAACGGCAAATTTTCGGCCAAAGGGGTTTCAGCGAAGTGCTGGTCTACCATTGCTGCACCGTGCAGTAGCTTGTCGAAGTTATCGCTGCCAATAGCGATCGCAGCGGGTAACCCCATGGCAGACCATAATGAGTAGCGACCGCCTACCCAATCCCGCATGGAAAACAGATTTTCTTCAGCTAGGCCGAAATCCTTGGCAGCGGCAATGTTATTAGTGATGCCAATAAAGTGCTGGGCGATCGCCGCAGTATTACATGTCCTCTCTAAAAACCAGTTACGCGCGCTGCGCGCATTTTCCAGTGTTTCCAAGGTTGAGAAAGATTTCGACGCGACGATAAACAGAGTGGTTGCGGGATTCAGCGAGCGCAGCGTTGTTACAAGGTCAAATCCATCAATGTTCGCGACAAAATGAATTTTCGGGCTTGCCACAGTGATGTCGCATAATGCCTCGGTGATGAGTTCCGGGCCCAGATGCGAGCCGCCGATGCCAATATGCACAACATCTGTGATCGGCTTATCCGTGTAACCTCGCCAACGACCGGAGCGTATTGATTCCGCGCACTGGTAGAGTTTTTGTCGAGCCGCGTCTATCTCGCGAACCAGATCCGCAGCCAAGTTTGGGGCACCGCCACGTAGGGCCATATGTAAAACCGCCCTGTTTTCACTGACATTTATTGGTTCGCCGGTGAATAGGGCATCTCGCAGTGGCGCCACATTAGCTTCGTCAGCCAGTGCAACCAGATCATTGAGCGTGGGCTGGTCGAAACGTTGTCGACTTAGATCGAAGTGGCAGCCGGCGATGTCAAATGTCAGTTTAGACAGGCGTTGCTCGTCTTTGTTTAGCTCCTCGGTGGAGATCGCAGTCAAGCGTTGCCGGTGCGCCTGCAAAGTGGTCCAGATGGTCAAATTAAATTGTCTCGCGGTTTAAAGGAGGGTGGGATTCGGATTAAAAAATTGCCTACTGCCTTCCATATGCAAAACTTGCTCAAGCAAGTGATCAAAATGGACATCGTTGTGTGCAAAGTCGATTTCGGCGGCATTAACGATGAGTAATGGGGCGTCGTCGTAATAATGGAAAAATTCGGTATAGCTTTCCGACAGTGAGATTAAATAGTCGGCGGCAATCTGTGACTCGGCTGCGAGGCCGCGTTGCTGGATACGTTGCAGAAGAACGTCGGTTGGCGCTTGCAGATAGATTACGAGATCTGGGGTTGGTGGATTGAGGTTCAAGCTGGTTTGAATTTGCTGATAAAGCGCAAACTCTTGAGCATCCAGAGTCAATTTTGCGAAGAGCTCATCTTTTTCCATCAGAAAATCCGTGACCAAATTTTGATCCAGCAAACCCCCTGATGGGATATCTGCCAACTGTCGAGCGCGATGCAGTAAAAAGAACAGTTGAGTGGGCAGAGCTTGGCTTGCACCTTCGGTATAAAAGCGATCCAAGAATGGATTTTCGGCCGCAGGTTCGAGCATCAGCGGATAACCCAGAGTGTCTGCTAAGCGGCGCGCAAGAGTTGTTTTGCCAACGCCGATCGGGCCTTCTACGGCAATGAAACTTGGTAAAGCGGCTTGCTGATCACTGGGTCGAAGTGATCCCGCTGTCGGATCCGTTTGTTCAGGGTTTAAAGTTTCAACGCTTAGAGTCACTGGATTCGCAGACTAAATTTGCAGTGTTAACTATGTACAAGGGTAAGCGAGGGTTCAACTATTACCGTGTTCTGCAGATGCCAACTTTGAAACATTGTTATCAACTTGTACTGCGGCGTTTATTGCGCCGTCGTCGTTTGCGCTGAGGTTTTGGTAACTGCTCGATCATGTCGTATTGGCCAGCCTCATCCTGTTCTTGGAAGCTGCTCCACCACGCTGCGCACTCGCTTAGCGCGGGGTCCGATTCAGCGCGTAAGCAAAGAAAATCGAATCCAGCGCGAAAGCGTTTGTGCTGTGCAAGGCGTGGGATCGTCCTTGGATTACGCTTAATAAGTCGTTCCTGAATAATCCATGTTTCCTTGGCAAATGTGCCAAAACGTCTGGGCACAGCGATAGTATGTTGCTGATTACGTAACGTTGCGAACGCCGGATCGTCGTCTCCAGTGACGGCTTCAGCGGCCCGTGCTGCAAAGTCTTCCCACAATAGCACCGCAATCAAGAAACCTGGGGTCACTGATAGGCCACTTTTGATGCGCTCATCCGTATTGCGCATTGCGGCGACAACTAGATCGCTGTTTGGATTACAGGTCGGAAAGAGTGCCCGTGCGATCCCGGTATGACGAATTTGCTGCCAAATAGCTTCGCCATTACCGTTTAAAAATAGTTTTAGGAATTCGTCAAATAGTCGCGCTGGAGGAATAGCCTGCAAACGTGCAGCACTGTCCTCGATCAAGTCGACGATATCCTCATCCAAAGTAAAATTTAGCTTATTGGCAAACCGTACTGCGCGCAGGATGCGTACAGGGTCTTCCGCGAGTCGAACAGCAGGCTCGCCTATGAGTCTAATTCGCCGCTTGGCCAGATCTGCCAGTCCATTAACGTAATCGATAATTTCCTTACTATTAGGGTCGAAATACAGCGCGTTGACACTGAAGTCGCGGCGAAAGGCATCCTCTTGCAGGGTGCCAAATGCCTCGTCGCGTAGGATCATCCCCTGAGCATCGTGTTCGATATTGTCTGAAACAGACTGCCGAAACGTTGAGACCTCGATCAAATTTCGGCCGTAGCGTACGTGCGCGATCGGAAAACGCCGTCCGATTATTCGTGAGCGTCGAAAAATGCGTTTTATTTCGTCCAGTGGTGCATCGGTTGCTACGTCGAAATCTTTGGGTGTTAGGCCGCACAGCACATCGCGAATGCAACCGCCAACCAGTAAGGCCGTATACCCATGTGCGTTTAGTTGATGAATGACATCGAGTGCGTCTTTGTCCAACTGCTCCAGATTAATAGCATGAGCGGTTGTTCGAACTGCTGTTTTTGAGCTCAGTTGTTGGCTCCGGTGTCTATTCTTGGACCGCGCTTACGAGTTCTCTTGCGAGGAATATTTAGTCTCTGGCGTCGTTCCCACAAACTCTTGCGACTAATACCGAGTTTTTCTGCCAGCTCCGTTTCGGTAAGTTGGTCTTGATTGTCCTGCACGAATCGAACGAAGTAGTCTTCCAACGATGTTTGGGCTGCATCTGTCTCGTGCTCTCCTTCCGGCTCAGATTGCCTCTGGAGCGGCTCAATGGCCAGCAAGCTAGGCGTTATTTCGCTGTCATCATCGGACAAAATCACCGCGCGCTCTATGGCATTGCTGAGTTCACGAACATTGCCTGGCCAATGATAGGCAATCATCGTTGCTCTGGCGGCTTTGCCGAGCGTCAGGCCTTTTTTGTCCAGTCGCAGACAGGCTTGTTTGAGCAACCACTCGCCGATATTGAGGATATCTTCGCTGCGGTTCTGTAGTGGTGATAGCTGAAATGTCAGAACGTTAAGGCGATAAAAAAGATCAGAGCGAAAGTCGCCGGACTCAGTAAGCGCCTGTAGGTCGCGATGTGTTGCAGCGATCAATCGAACGTCTACCGGATTTGATCGCGAACTGCCGACCCTACGATTTTCGCCCTGAACTACATGGATAAGTTTCGCTTGGGCACTGAGGCTGAGTTCTGCAATCTCATCTAAAAATAGCGTCCCGCCGTTGGCAGCCTCCACCAAACCGTGGCCGCCAAATTGCGCGGAGCTAAGGGGCTCCATGCCAAACAGTTCTGTCTCTATCAGATCCTCGGGCACTGTCGCGCAATTAATGGTGATCATCGGCGCGCGAGCTCTTCTACTAGCGGCATGCAAGGCTCTGGCGACCAGCTCCTTACCAGTGCCGGACTGACCGAGAATCAAAATAGGAGAGTCGCTTGGTCCTACTTTTTCGATGCGTTTCCGCAAAGTTTGGGTGTTTTCAGAAGTACCAATTAACTCCATATCATTGGTGGCAGCACTCTTTCGATTTGGCCGATACGCACACGCCCGCTCGATTGCGCCGAGCAGTTCATCATGCTCAATTGGTTGCTCGAGGTAGTCTTTTGCTCCAAGTTGGATGGCGTTGACGGCTTCTTTTATCGTGCCTTTGAGCGCTAGGACAATTACCGGTAGTTGCTCAGTAATATTTGCAAAATCAGATGGAATTTCGTCGTGGTCGATCAGCAAACAGTCGAACTGGCCCAGCGCAAGATTGTCTACAGCTTCGGCCGCTTGGACATTTATGCCATGCGCGCTCAGTAACGTCGAGAGTTCGTCGCTGCGTTCGCGGTCCTTATCAATGAGTAGCAGATCAGTCATGGAAGAATCTTAACAAAGCTAGTCGCCGTCGTCGCCGTTGTACGCGGTATCAGAAGTCAGCCTACGAAGGCCGATATTTTGGCAACCTAGTGGGAATTTTGCTCATGTCAAAGTGCTCAACAGACCAATTTAATAAACTGTCTACAGAATCGACTACATCCGGAGCGTGAAAACCTAAGTAGCCTAGTGCTGCGCGAAGGTTGGATAAAGCGTCAGCGTCGTTAAGCGGTGGAGCGTGGGTTTGTTTTGATAATTTCGTACCGTCAGCGAATTCCAGACAGGGAATATGGGTGTAGTCAGGAGCAGTCAGGCCGAGCAAGTGCATCAAGTAGCGTTGCGGGGCTGTAACCGGTAACAGATCCTGGCCGCGCAATACCTCGCTGATTGTGTTGCCGTCGTCCACCGCTGTAGCCAAGTTATAAGAGATCAAACCGTCCCGGCGCCTGACGATGAAATCGCCCAACTGGGCGGCAAAATTCGCATCGACAGAGCCTAAGAATCCGTCGTTATAGCCGTGTTCAGTATCCGACATTAGTACTCTCACTGCGCTATCTGGTAGGGGTGTTCTGGCTGCTCTGCAAGTGCCTGGGTATCGATCATGGGCACGTAATTGTTTGCGACTGCATGTGCAGTAGAAAAGTTGGGGAGCCAGCTTTTGCAAAGCGGATTCGTAAGCAACGGCATGGTCACTTTGAAATATTATCGGACGGTCAGGGCGCAGCCCGTGAGCTGTGAGGCAGCGGATTATAGCGCCTACAGCGTTTGGATCTTGCCTTGGAGGGTCAAGGTCGTCGATACGAACCAGCCACTCACCGCCTGCTTGCTTTATTGAACAATAACTGGCCAATGCCGTGACCAAACTGCCCATATGCAGCGGGCCAGTCGGGGACGGGGCAAAGCGACCCCTTTTCAAGGTTGCCTCGCATGGGCCAGCGCAACACCTTTAACCGTGGAGTTGTCGTTCCTTAATTTCATCGAGAGCTTTGCAGTCAACGCATTGTGTTGCAGTGGGTCTGGCCTCAAGCCGACGTAAACCGATTTCTATGCCACAGGTTTCGCAATAGCCGTAATCGTCTTGGTCCAGACGTTCAATTGTGCTGTCGATTTTTTTGATCAACTTACGCTCGCGATCGCGGGTCCGTAACTCGATACTAAACTCTTCTTCTTGAGTCGCGCGATCAGCAGGGTCTGGAAAGTTGGCTGCTTCGTCCTGCATATGATTAACAGTTCGGTCTACCTCTTCCATTAGATCCGTACGCCAAGCCGAAAGCATTGCTCGGAGGTGGGCCAGCTGCCCCTCGCTCATATATTCTTCATTGCGTTTAGGCTTGTAGGGCGCGAAGTTACGGAATGGAGAATTCGCTGCAGTCGCCGCTTTTTTCTTGCTCGCAGTAACTGTGGTGCGCTTTTTGGTTGCTGTTTTTGCCTTTGCGTCAGCCGCCATAATAGGTCCTCTGTTGGGGATTGCGTGAAGCCCGTAATTGCGAAGGGCGCGTAACCTACCAGAACCTAGATCGAATGACCATAGCCTTTTTGCAATCACTTAGTCGATGCGTATACGTCTTCAAGATGCAATAGTGCATATTGCGCAGCTCTCACACAGATAACTAATTATGTATTCACTCCGCAGCTCAGAAATAGCCCCCTTTACCGTTATGCAATTGTTGCATCGGGCTCAGGAATTCGAGGCGCAAGGGGTACGCGTCGTGCATTTTGAGGTCGGAGAGCCAGATTTCGCCACCGCACCTCCTATTGTTGAGGCTGGTGTCGAAGCCTTACGCAGTGGCCAGACTAAGTACACTGCCGCGCAAGGTATTCAGCCGTTGCGCGAGAAGATATCAGCCTACTACCGCGACCAGGGCCTAAATGTGCCCATATCGAGGATACAGATCACCAGTGGCGCCAGTGGCGGATTGGTCCTGTTGGCTGGGTTGCTTCTGGATCCAGGCGACCGAATGTTGATTACGGATCCCGGGTATCCCTGCAATAAGGTATTTGCGCGCTTGGCCGGTGCGGATACTAAGGCGATAGCGCTGCCAGCGCAGCGGGGCTTTCAATTGGCGTTAGCAGACGTCGAGTCTGCGTGGGAAACTCAAGATCGAGGCATCTTGCTGGCTTCGCCGGCTAATCCCACCGGCACGATGTTGGCAGCGAGTACGCTTTCAGAGATTAGCAAATGGGTCGCTCGACGCGATGGCTTTGTGATATTAGATGAAATATACCAAGGCCTCGTGCATGACGAAGCGCCTTATACGTCGGGTTTGGCTGTGAGCGACGACCTATTCGTGCTAAACAGTTTCTCTAAGTTCTTTGGTATGACCGGGTGGCGTCTCGGGTGGGTGGTGATTCCAGAAAACGCCACAGAGGGTTTTACCAAGCTGGCACAAAATTTAGTCATTTCACCGAGCTCGATTGCTCAGAACGCAGCGTTAGAAGCCTTCTCTGAAGAGTCCATGATCGTGCACCGGCAGCGCGCTGATGAATTTTCTCTGCGCGCAAAACAGCTCGCTGCGGGCCTGTTAGATCTAGGCTTTAGCATACCGGTTATGCCCGCGGGTGCTTTTTATCTGTACGTAGACGTGGCTCATACCGGGATGTTGAGTGATGAATTTTGTTGGCGGTTAATTGAGGAATATCAGGTGGCGGTAACGCCAGGCAAAGACTTTGGCAATTTTGAAAGCGACCGATTTGTCAGATTCGCCTATACCACCGACATGGCGTCCATTGATCTTGGCTTGGAGCGCATTGGACAGGCGCTTGCGGCTTGGGGCATAAGTCGGTGATTTTGCCCGATTTGCAGGCCGGCACCTTAGTGCGCCGGTATAAGCGGTTTTTGGCCGATATCACTGATGCCCAAGGTAAGCCGCTGACTATCCATTGCCCGAATACGGGTGCAATGACCGGATGCGTTGATCCTGGCAGTAAGGTGTATTACTCCCGCTCAGGCAATGCCAAGCGCAAATATCCCCATACCCTTGAGTTTGTAGAAAGTCCGCATGGTCTCGTGGGCGTTAATACAGGCCGCGCTAATCGCTTGATTGAAGACGCGCTGCGTAGTGGCGTGATTCAAGAAATAGGTCAGTGGTCGGCAGAGCAGATACAGGCAGAGGCAGCCATTCCAAGCGGTGCCGGCCGCTTTGATTTTTTACTGTCACAGGGCGCGGAACAAATATTTGTTGAGGTCAAAAGCGTGACGCTACATCTTGAAGATGGGCTGGGTGCATTTCCCGACGCTGTGAGTACCCGGGCCTTGAAGCATGTTGAAGAACTACAGATGCTGGTGCAACAGGGTGCTCGGGGCGTGTTGCTGTTTTGCGTGCAGCATCTTGGCATCGAGAGAGTCAGCCCCGCAGCTCACATAGACCCGGCGTATGCCGAGGCTCTGCGTAGGGCGGCAGAAAACGGCGTCGAGATTCTGGCTTATGCGTGTAAGACTGATTTACGCACCATGTCGATGAGTCACCGTCTTCCCTTCGATTTCCATCATTAACTCAGCACGCGAGTTCGGCGCCTATGCGAAGGCGCTTTTTAGCTCGGCATACGCCTGCAGTGTTTTCAGTCGTGCGCCATATTGGGTGATCAGATACGCCGCTGCATGATTAGCAAACTTCGCAGCATCGACGGCGTCGGCGCCTTGGCAGCGCGCGGCTAAGCACGCACCTGCGTAGATATCACCAGCACCGTTTGTGTCGATAGGTGTTACCGCATGCCCTGGAGACTCTTGCCGCCGGCCCTGTCCGTCGATTATGACAGATCCTCGCGCACCGACAGTGACAAAGACTTCTTCGGCGATGTCTTTGAGCTCCGAGATCGCTACATCTAAACGATCTGTGCTGGCCCATGCCAGCGCCTCTTCCTCGTTGCAAAACAGGCTGTGTACGCCGTTACCTAGAATGCGCTGTAGATTGGCTTTGAATATGGTCACCATGGAGATATCGGACAGTGATACAGCGGTCTTCACCTTATGGGCTAGCGCAATGCCGTGCGCGAGTTCGGCGGCCTCAGTGGCGTTCTCTGACGAGCTCAAATAGCCTTCAACATAAAAGACTTCAGCTGTTGCGAGTGCCTGTTCATGGAGATCGCTTGCAGCGAGAGTTGCGGAAATGCCGAGATCAGTGCACATAGTGCGTTCTGCATCATTGCTGATCATGACCAAACATTGCCCCGAACTGGCCCCAGCTTCAGTACTTAAGCAAGTTGGATTAAGACCGATCCCAGCGCTGCCCATTTCATCAAGGAAGTAGTGGCCATTTATGTCATCGGCTACCTTGCACGTATAGCTCGTTTGTAGGCCAAAACCTTGCGCGGCGAAAATAGTATTCGCCGCGGATCCACCACTGCAGCGTTGCATTGATGAACCGTCGAGTGCTGCGGTGAGGGCGCTCACTTGTTGCGAGTCGACGAGTGTCATTTGTCCTTTTGGCAGACCTTGATCCGCTAGAAATGAATCCTCTACATTGACTTCGACGTCAACAATTGCGTTACCAAGTCCAAAGATCTGTGTCATTTTTGCTCCGAAAATTAGGTACTAAGCAGCAACCAAGTCACTGAAGGCGACCTCGGCTGCGTCTAGTGTGGTCTGAATGATTTCGCTGGTATGGGTTGCGCCAATGAAGCCTGCTTCAAACGCAGAAGGCGCAAGATAGACGCCCTGATTCAACATGGCGTGGAAAAATGCGTTGAATTGGTCGATGTTTGATCTCGCTACATCGTCGTAATCGTTGGCCTGGTCTATGCCGAAAAATAGACTGAACATACCGCAGACCCGATTTTCGCAAACCTGCAGGCCCGCATTTGTGGCGCGCTCGACCAAACCGTCAATAAGGGTCTCGGTGGCTGCACCGATGGTTTGGTAAACGTCGTCTGTCAGATGTTGAAGTGTGCTCAGCCCTGCGGCCATGGCCAAAGGATTGCCCGACAGAGTGCCGGCTTGGTAAATCGGTCCAGTAGGCGCGATTTCCTGCATGACATCTTCACGACCGCCAAAGGCCCCCACGGGTAGGCCGCCGCCGACTATTTTTCCAAGCGTTGTCAGGTCAGGTTCAATGCCATACAGAGTTTGCGCACCGCCTGACGAGACTCTAAAGCCAGTCATGACCTCGTCAAAGATAAGCAGTGCACCGTCTTCATGGGCTATGTCGTGTAGGCCTTGCAAATAGTCTGACTTTGGGAGGATACAGCCCATGTTGCCGGCAATAGGCTCGACAATAATGCAGGCAATTTTACCCGGGTATTGCTCGAAGACCTGAGCAACCGCGTCGAGATCGTTGAATGGCAATGACAGCGTGCATGCGGCTAAGTCTGCGGGAACTCCGGGTGAATTTGGCAGTCCGAGCGTCAAGACACCGCTGCCTGCCTTTACCAGCAGCGAATCTGAATGACCGTGGTAACAACCAGTAAATTTGAGTATCAGGTCTCTACCGGTAAAGCCGCGTGCCAGACGTATCGCTGACATGGTGGCCTCGGTGCCGGAGTTGACCATACGAACCTGCTGCATGCTGGGTACGCGTTGCACGATAGTTTCCGCAAGCTCGATCTCAGCTTCAGTAGGAGCGCCGAAGCCGAGCGCCTTGGCAGCTTGTTGCTGGACAGCGGTGATTGTGGGTGCATGGTTGTGGCCAAGCACCATCGGACCCCAAGAGCCGATGTAGTCTATGTAGTGATTACCGTCTACATCAAAGAGGTAAGGGCCGTCAGCGCGGTCGAAAAAAACTGGATCACCGCCCACGCCTTTAAAGGCGCGCACTGGCGAATTAACACCGCCAGGAATGGTGCGGCAAGCACGTTGCATCAGCACAGAAGACTGTTTGCGATTCATAAAGACGAGACCTTTGTAACGTTTTAGAAGGGTTTCAGCACAGCCAAGAAGACCACGCTGATCAGAATAAGCACTGGTACTTCATTGAAGATCCGCAAGAATTTTTCACTGTGGCGAATTTCACCGCGGGTGAACGCCTTGATGATACCTAAGCAGTAGTGGTGATAGCCAATTAATGCAACGACAAGGGCGACTTTGAGCCATATCCATGTCTGGTTAGACAGGCCTGTCCAGTTTAAGGCCAACATCCAGATACCAAGAATCAGGGTCACAATCATGGATGGATTCATAATCAGGCGATACAGTTTTGTTTCCATGATCACAAAGCGATCCTTACCGATTTGGTCCTCTGCTGTCGCGTGATAGACGAACAGGCGCGGTAAGTAAAAGATGCCGGCGAACCAGGTTACCACGCTGACTAAATGCAGCGCTTTGAGGATCAAATAGAATGACATACAACGTTTTCCCGAGATGACTTTGTAAACGCGCGAAATCTGGCTAAGCTGTGGGTACTAAAGCTTAGGTAAATCTTAAGTGAATGACCTCGTGAAAGGAACTCATGCTCTACCAAGTCGTCCATCGCAAGCCCATGCACACTTTCAAAAAAGTCATAGTGGCTATAGTCCTGTTGATAGTGAGCCTACTGGCCGGGTTAGTGGTGGGTCAGTGGAATGGCAAAGAAGCTGTCTTACAGAATGGTGCGTTGTTGGATCAGTTGAATACCGTGCAAGAGCAAAAACAGAATTTGGCACGAAAACTGGCAGCCGCTGAGCTTGCTGCTACCGTGCAGGAACAAGCGGCACAGGAACTGCAGCAAAAATTGACCATGTTGCTCAGCGAAAAAGTGGAGCTAGAAGACGCGGTTAGTTTCTATCGTGACTTGATGGAAGCGGGAGAAAAGGTTGAGGGTCTGCGGGTAGCTGATTTTGCGCTGGTTGCAACTAGCACTCCGCAGGTTTTTCAGTTCTCGGTTTTGGTAACGCAAATCGCGGAAAATAGAAAATATGTCGCCGGCGAGGTAGAGCTAAAGATTGTTGGGGTAATGCAAGGGCAGCGCCAAGAGCTGATATTTGATGCAACAAATTCAATTTTTGGATTTCCGCTTAAGTTAAGGTTCAAGTACTTTCAAGATCTGGTTGGACAGATCCGACTACCATCCGACTTTGTTCCCGAGCGAGTTTCCGTGTCTGTCCAGCAAAATGGCAAAAAGACCGCGGGCGCGGATTTCGAATGGTCTTTACAGTAGCGACTTTATGGCGCCGAATAGCGGCGGCGACTATGTTTAGGGTGAAATAGGCATGAAAGGAAAAAGTGAGCAGGCTATAACGTTAATCGCCCCAGGGACCAAGGTGGAAGGCGATGTTCACTTTGATAACCAGTTGTTCGTCAAAGGCGAGGTGCGCGGTAATGTGGTGGCTGAGAAGCCAGAAGCGAAACTGATTGTCAGCCCTGAAGGTCTCGTAGCCGGTGAAATTAAAGCGCCCACAGTTGTAGTGAACGGGCGAGTGGAAGGTGATGTTCACGCGACACTGCGGCTCGAGCTTGCTGCAGGAGCCCAAGTAAAGGGCGATTTATTTTACGCGCTCATTGAGATGCAGCTAGGCGCGCAAGTGCAGGGCCGGTTGGTGCATACAGAGCAGCCGGCGCGATCGGACAGTGCAGTCACAAAAATAGTCGCAGAGCCGGCACAGACGAAGTGAAGAATAACCGCTTCTATGGATTGTTGGGCGATGCAAGCGGCGACACCGCAAGGCAGGGATTATGGAAAGCGTAGGCATCGATTTTACTGAAAGTGCTGCCGCGAAGGTGCGAATGCTCAAACAAAGCGAAGGCGACGATTCTCTGCTGTTACGAGTGTTCATCACCGGAGGTGGTTGCAATGGCTTCTCTTACGGATTCACCTTCGATAACGAAATAGCTGAAGACGATGCCGTGGTCGTCCAAAGTGGTGTCACAATGGTCGTTGATTCAATGAGCTATCCATACCTCGAGGGGGCATCCATTCAGTTCGTCGAAGACCTAAGCGGCTCACAGTTTTTGGTCACGAACCCGAATGCCGCTTCGACATGTGGTTGTGGTAACTCGTTCTCGATTTGAGTGGGGTTGGTCTTAGCGATCAATCAATAGATAGCGCCAAGCACTCGCTCGCCAGCGGCACCGGTGACCGCCGGCACATTGCCCGGCAGATGTTCCAAGCGGCGGTGTGCCAGCCAGGCGAATGCGGCCGCCTCGATGGCATCGCCATCAACGCCCCAATGTTCGCTGGGTTCAATCAGGTCGGGTGTTTGCGCGAGCGCAGCTGCCGCCAGGCGAAGACGATGCATCAAATCGTTGTTAAGGCGCCCACCGCCGCACACAACTAAAGTCCCGATGTCGCCGCCCCAGACCTTGAGTGATTCGATAACAGTTGTCGCCGTAAGCTGAGTTAATGTGGCTTGGATGTCCTGAGCTGCGTCAATTGGCAGATCGTGGGCATCAGCGGTTTTCTGCAGCCAATCGAGATTGAAATACTCTCGGCCGGTGCTTTTAGGCGGCTGTAGCGCAAAAAATGGATCGGCCAGCAGCGCTTCTAGCAGCGTATTGTCGACCTTACCACCCGCTGACCAGGCCCCGGAACTATCGTAAGGTAACCCCAGATGTTGTTGGCACCATTGATCCAAGAGACCGTTTCCAGGGCCGGTGTCAAATCCAGTGAGGTTTTTGCTCATCAAAGAGACATTGCTTATGCCGCCGATGTTGAGGATGCAAGTGTCGGCATTGGTTGCGTTAAATAGCTCAGCATGAAACCTCGGCACCAAGGGTGCTCCATGGCCTCCAGCCGCGATGTCTCGGCGCCGGAAGTCTGCAACCGTAGTGATACGGGTGTTTTCGGCAATCACATTGGGGTCGCCGACTTGCAGGGTGAAGGGTAGTGAAGTAGTACCTGGAGGCCTGTGTCGGATGGTTTGGCCGTGACTACCAATGGCCCGGATGCTATTGCTGGCATAGCCAAGGCGCTCAATGAACGTATTGATTGCAGTTGCTGTGAATAGCCCCAACCCTTGATCGCAAGTGCCGAGCAAGTCGATATCATCGTCTTCGGGCTGACTCAGTGTCAGTAGATCACGGCGCAGCGGGTCGGGAAGAGGCAGAGTATCGGCTGCAATAATAGTGATGGCACCACTGCCGCCAACTTCGATAAGAGCAAGATCCAATCCATCAACGCTGGTGCCAGTCATGCAGCCAACGTAAAGATTATTGACGCTCATTCAGCCGCCATGGCGGTCATTTGTTGGCTGTATGCGGTCAGCAAGAGAATGTGTTGTCTGGTTGCCAGAGTGAATTCTGCAAGCTCGCTTTTGTTGATCGACTTTGCTTTGGGCAATGCGACGGTTCTAGGGTTCATATGCACACCGTTTACCAAAAACTCGTAGTGCAAATGCGGGCCGGTCACCAGACCTGTGGCACCTACATAGCCAATAACTTGCCCTTGCTTTACTTTGTTGCCGGCTTTTATCCCTCGAGCAAATTTCGATAGGTGTAAATATTTGGTCACAAACTGCTGGCCGTGATTAATGATTATGTAGCGGCCGTTGGCGCGATTCCTCGTCGCGGTTTTAATGCGGCCATCACCAGCGGCCAAGATTGGTGTGCCAATAGGCGCTGCATAGTCGATGCCACGATGGGGGCGCACGGTTTTGCGCACCGGATGCAAGCGACGCATATTGAAACGCGAGCTGATGCGGGAGAATTCCACGGGGGCTCGCAGGAAGGCTTTGCGCATGCTGATGCCCTCTGGAGTGAAGTAATCTTTACGACCAGATTTGGTTTGATATTGCACAGCCCGGTAACGTTTGCCCTGGTTTACGAACTCCGCAGCGAGGATATCGCCATAGCCAATGAACTCACCCTCGAAATAAAGTTCCTCAAAGAGCACAAAAAATTCATCACCGGGTCGAATATCGAGGACGAAATCAATATCCCATTGAAAGATCTGTGCCAGACGCATCGTTAAATTATCGGGTAGGCCGGCGCGCTGGCTTGCAACGAACAGGCTGCTGTCGATGCTTGAGTGTTTATAAGTCGTCACTCGATCGGGCTGGAAGACTTCTTTTTGGGCGATGAAACCGTCGCCCCCGCGTTGGAATGTAAAGGATGTCAGGCGATCAGTGCTGTAGGTTAGAGTTTGCAGAGTGTCGCCCAGCTTGGTGAACGATAACCGATGGCCAGGAAAGATCTCTTTGAGCTGCTTACCATAGTCGGTGCTAGTGATCTCATGGACGTCCCGCGGGCCAAACCCATTGCGCAGGAAAATGCTTGCCAGATTGTCTCCCGCTTTGACCTCATCAAATAACTGGACCGTCAGATCATTGGTTGCTGGTGTTACGTCGTTTTCTGGCAGTGTTTGCGGTGGCGGTAGTTCGGCTAAAACATGTTCGATATCTTGCTCAGCTTGGTAGTTGTTGTCACCAAGGCCACTCAGACCCACAAGGACTAAGCAGCAGCCAATAACCAAAGTCAGTCGCTTGTGCAAGCGCGGTATAAGCATGCTCATATTAAGAAGAAGAGATAAGTTGCTGCATTATATAGAGAAAAATATATATGGCGAGCCGCTAAAGTGTTCTGCAGCGGCTAGGGCGCGCAACATTACAGTGGTTTTGCTATGGTGCCGCGCAAATTTTACTTCGCTTGGTACGCATACTAATTGCAAGGACATAGACAGCACATGCAGCAAACGCGTGAAAACTTAATTGAAGAATTTAGCTGGCGAGGACTGATCGCTCAGGTTTCCAATGAAGAAAAGTTGGTCGATCATCTTGAACAGCCTCGCAGTGTCTATTGCGGATTTGATCCCACGGCAGACAGCTTACATATTGGTTCGCTTGTGCCGCTTCTGGCCCTAAAGCGCTTTCAATTGGCCGGTCATAGGCCTGTCTTGCTGCTGGGTGGTGCGACTGGGTTGGTTGGAGACCCCTCAGGCCGGGATGATGAACGCAGCCTGAATCAGAGCGAGACCGTAGGTCAGTGGGTTGAGTCGTTGCGGACCCAGGTCAGCCGGTTTCTTGATTTTGAGGGTCCGGCAGGTGCCGCAGTCTGCAATAACCTCGATTGGACCCAAGAATTAGACGTTATATCCTTTCTTCGGGACATCGGTAAGCACTTCTCAGTCAACGCTATGGTGCAGCGGGAATCCGTTAAGGCGCGTATAGAGCGAGAAGGCCAGGGCATATCTTATACAGAGTTCAGTTACATGCTGTTGCAGGCGATGGACTTTCTAGAGTTGGCCCGCCGCGAAGACTGTCTAGTGCAGATTGGTGGTAGTGACCAATGGGGCAATATAGTTTCTGGTATTGATCTGATTCGTCGACATATGGGCAAGGAAGCCTATGCGCTGACTATGCCCTTGGTGACCAAGGCAGATGGCAGCAAATTTGGGAAAACGGCAGCTGGTGCGGTTTGGCTCGATTCCAGCAAAACATCCCCATACTCTTTCTATCAGTTTTGGTTTAACAGCGCCGATGCCGACGTGGAGAAATTTCTCAAGCTTTTCACCTTTATGAGTCAGCAGAAAATCCACGATTTGGTGGAACACTCCGCCCAAGCGCCGGAAAAGAGAATTGCGCAACGAGAGTTGGCGCGACAAGTCACGAGCATGGTGCATGGTGATGATGCGGTAGATTCTGCAGAACGGATCAGTGACAGCTTATTCGGTGGTGATGAGGCTAACCTGCAGCGCGTTGACCTTCTGCAATTACAGCAGGATGGCATCGACAGCGTGGTGGTAGAGCAAGACTCGGGGCTGTTAAATGCGATGGTCGCCGCTGGAGCGGCTAAGTCCACTGGTGAGGCGCGGAAGTTGGTGCAAGGGAAGGGCGTGCGCTTGAATGGCCAAGTTGTGGATGACCCAAAATTTACGCTCAACTTTGGCGAAGCCTACTTCGACAGCTTCTTCGTGTTGCGCAAGGGTAAAAAGCAGCATTATTTGTTGGTGCGAAGCGATTAATCCGCGGGTTAAAAGTATCTTTTAAAAAATAGTTTCTTTTTTGCTTGCACCTCACTTTGAGATACGTATTATACGCCTCCCTTGCCGCTGAGCTGAAAGCAGAAGCGGCAGTTCTTTAAGAATTTATAGCAAGTACATAGCGCAACTTTGTTGGCGTTAGAGCGAGAACAGTGAGTCTTCAAAGGCAAGCAAATCCTCGATTTAACGACCGCAGCCGCACGCAAAAGGCTTTTGCGAAAGACTATTTGCAACGGGTAAAACTGGTAAGCAAATGGCAGCGGGGAAAAGTTGTAGCAAAGTACAAACAAGCCATTCGTGTGGGAACACGTAATTCGTTTTGAGTAAATGATTCTAGCATCATGGCGGCGCCAAAAGATTTCGATCTGCAAGCGTTGCTGAAAGCTAATACCTTTTTAAACTGAAGAGTTTGATCATGGCTCAGATTGAACGTTGGCGGCACGCTTTAGACATGCAAGTCGAACGAGAAAGCACTTCGGTGTGAGTACAGTGGCGGACGGGTGAGTAACGCGTAGGAATCTACCTAGTAGTGGGGGACAACTCGGGGAAACTCGAGCTAATACCGCATACGCTCTTAGGAGGAAAGTGGGGGATCTTCGGACCTCACGCTATTAGAGGAGCCTGCGTTAGATTAGCTAGTTGGTGAGGTAAAGGCTCACCAAGGCGACGATCTATAGCTGGTCTGAGAGGACGATCAGCCACACTGGAACTGAGACACGGTCCAGACTTCTACGGAAGGCAGCAGTCAGGAATATTGGGCAATGGGCGAAAGCCTGACCCAGCGATGCCGCGTGTGTGAAGAAGGCCCTAGGGTTGTAAAGCACTTTCAGTCGTGAAGAAAAGCATTGGGTTAATACCCCGACGTGTTGACGTTAACGACAGAAGAAGTACCGGCTAACTCCGTGCCAGCAGCCGCGGTAATACGGAGGGTACGAACGTTAATCGGAATTACTGGGCGTAAAGCGCGCGTAGGCGGTTTGATAAGTGGGATGTGAAAGCCCCGGGCTCAACCTGGGAACTGCATTCCAAACTGTCAGACTAGAGTGTGGTAGAGGGAGGTAGAATTTCCTGTGTAGCGGTGAAATGCGTAGATATAGGAAGGAATACCGATGGCGAAGGCAGCCTCCTGGACCAACACTGACGCTGAGGTGCGAAAGCGTGGGGAGCAAACAGGATTAGATACCCTGGTAGTCCACGC
>CAJXAC010000019.1 GCA_913050035.1 uncultured Gammaproteobacteria bacterium
TTTTTCAGATTTAGATATATCAAGATCTTGTAAAAATGTTGTTTTTTCAGTTTGTTCTATAGAACAAATGACACTATTTCTTTACAGCCTTCCACGTTCCTCCGTATTGATAAGTGTTCGGATTTTGGGTTTTTACATCCATTAGGCATTCCTCGCACAGAAATGACCACACCATTTCCTGATACTTACACCTAAAAAGGACATTCTTTTGTTCTTTACATCCGAAGCAGGTTTTTTCACGAGTTTTCATGACTTTAATAATACTGTATATATGTACAGCTTTCCAAGATATTTCGTTTCACCCAACCATGGACTTGTCGTTGGCGATAAAAGCGCCTCCCCATTTTTGATAGAAGAATTTTCTCAGTTAGATTATTTGATCGCACGTTTCCTTAATCTAAACTTCGGGCGTAGAACGAAATGTGTAACGTGTAACCAATGTTTAAACCACGATTTCTTGACTTTTTCGGGTTATTTAAAAAGGACCAGGGAACTCTAAAAATTATATAAATCAATGATTTAGTGGTCGGAGTGAGAGGATTTGAACCTCCGGCCCCTACGTCCCGAACGTAGTGCTCTACCAAGCTGAGCTACACTCCGATGGTCTCAGTCTAGTTCCACGGCAATCGCATCGCAATCATTGGTCTGGTGCTGTTGCTTCTAAACAATCTACATCAGTGGTATGGTGATGCGCTTGAGGCGGTTATGTAAGCGACTTACCGCTAGCCAACTGACGGAGAGTTACATATGGCCATGCATAGTGATACCGGAAGTGCGGCGGCGTATTGGACATCACGCTTCGCATTTCTGTTAGCGTCAGTGGGTTTTGCGGTGGGACTGGGCAACATTTGGCGTTTCCCCTATGTCACCGGTGAAAACGGTGGGGCCGCCTTTGTCTTGGTCTATTTGGTATGCGTCTTTGCGATTGGTGTGCCGATTTTAATGGCGGAGTTGTTTATTGGTCGTCGTGGTGGCTCATCTCCTGCTGCGAGTATGCAATCCGTCGCTGCTGCCAGCGGCCGTAGCCGTCGATGGGGTTGGGTGGGTTCGGCAAATCTGCTGGCCGCCTTCAGCATTATGGTGGCATACAGTGTGGTGTCAGGCTGGGTGTTGAGCTATCTGCTGCGCGCTCTTATGACCGGTTTTGTTGGGGTTGATGCCACGGCATCGCAGTCGGCTTTTAACGATTTACTAGCTGGCCCCTGGCAAATGCTTAGCTGGACTCTATTGGCACTGCTGCTGACCGGAGCGATCATTTATGCGGGGGTGCAAAAAGGTATTGAGCGCGCGGTCAAGGTGCTGATGCCGAGCCTTTTTGCACTCATGTTGCTGCTAGTGGGCTACAACATTGTGGTGGGCGGGTTTGCTGAGGCGGTAGATTATCTCTTTACCCCAGATTTCAGCAAAATCGATGCCTCTACCGGTTTGGCGGCGGTAGGCCAGGCCTTTTTCTCTATTGGTGTGGCGATGGCGGGCATGATGACCTTTGGTGCTTATTTACCTAGTACGGTGTCGATTCCCCGCGCCGCGATCACGATAGCTCTGGCAGATACGTTGGTTGCCATATTGGCGGGTCTGGTCATCTTTCCGGCGGTATTTGCCAACGGCTTGGATCCAGCCAGTGGTCCGGGCCTTATCTTTCAGACGTTGCCGGTGGCGCTGGCGCAAATGCCTGGAGGCCATGTGGTCAGCATCATGTTTTTCTTGTTGCTATCGGTGGCGGCAATTACCTCGATGGTGGGGTTAATTGAGCCCTTGGTGCATCGGGCTCAAGAGCGTGGCTGGAGTAGGCATCGCAGCACCGTAACGGTGGTGTTAGCCATTGCGATCTGCAGTGTGGTGAGCGTGCTTGGCTACAATGTGTGGTCTGGGGCTATACTCGGTGATTTTGATATCAACACGTTGCTCGATCTCTTCGCGAACCAAATGTTGTTGCCGTTAGGGGGCTTATTTATTGCTCTGTTTGCGGGCTGGTTTGTTGCTCCGGACATAGCCCGACAAGAACTGAATTTAATCGAGGGTTCGGGCTGGATGGCCTGGCGAACGCTGATTCGCTGGCCTGTGCCAATAGCGATCGCGCTTATTTTTGTGGTCGGCGTATCGAACCTATAGGTCGACTTAGCCAAGTCGTGACAAGCTGTAGTGGCTAAGCTGAATAAGAGCCTGTTGGTAGTCGTTGCCAGGAATCTGATTCAAGTACTGCAGCGCGGTCTCGATCTCTTGCTGCGCGCAAGTTTTGGTGTAGTCCAGTGCCCCGCATTGATCAACGACGCGTAAGATGTCGCCAAGCATGGCCACGTTTTTGCGTTCTACCGCGTCGCGCACGGCAGCTTGATCGGTGGCGTCTGCATTTTGCAACGCATAGATCAGCGGCAGGGTCAGCTTACCTTCGGCTAGGTCATCACCGACGTTTTTACCCATGGATTCGCTATTGCCACGATAATCTAGCCAGTCGTCAAGCAGTTGGTAGGCCAGACCGAAGTGCAGGCCAAACCGACGCATGGACTCGATGTGCCCTGCATCGATTTGAGAGACTTGTTGGCTCGCCAGTAGCGCCCCAGTATGGCTGGCGGCTTCGAACAGTAGGGCAGTTTTGCAGCGAATGACCTCGCGGTATTCGGCTTCATTTAAGTCGCAGTTACCGATATTGGTCAGCTGCATTACTTCGCCTTCAGCGATGGTATTAGTCGCACGGGAGAGTACCCCCATGATCTCCAGACTACCTAGATCCACCATTAACTGAAACGCGCGGCTGTAGAGAAAATCGCCAACTAACACGCTTGGTGCGTTACCCCACTTTTGGTTTGCAGTTGGTTTGCCCCGGCGCAGTCCAGAATGATCAACCACATCATCATGCAATAGCGTGGCGGTATGTAAGAACTCGATAATGGTGGCAAGTTTTACGTGTTGGTCGCCGGTATAGCCTAGGGCTTGACTGCTCAGCAGCACCATTAAAGGCCGCAAACGCTTGCCCCCGCTTTCGACGATATAGCTGCCGATGTCCTCGACCATGGTGACGTCGGAGGTTAACTGCTCTGGGATTAGTTGATTAACTGCCCTGAATTCGCTCTGTACCAGACCGTAGACAGAGCCAAGATCGGCGATTGCATCGGCTGTGCGGCTTACCGTGGTCACGGCTGTTGCAGAATTCTGACTCATTAAGTTGAAATCTCTTTATTGGGTTCCAGTGCTATTCGCATTGCAGCGGATGAACCCTACACTAGGCGCCGCTTGGAAGGGGGGCATTATAGGCTGTGGTGGGTTGAATTGGCGAGTCACGATGACGTGATACCTCATGTTGCAATTGACTGTGTTGTAGCCGGCTCAGAGCGTTGTAATCGCTGGTTTTTGTCCGTAGAATGCAGCGCCTTTTACGGCAGGGCTAGGTGACACTGAGTTACCTTTCAAGGCATCGAACAGGGATCTGTTGACTGCCCAAACGTCAGCAGTATGCGCTAGGAGTAATATAATGTTTGCAGTGTTCCAAAGTGGTGGTAAACAGCACCGCGTTTCCGAAGGTGACGTTGTAAAAGTTGAGTTAGTGGACGGTGAGCCTGGTGCGGAAGTGGTATTCGACCGGGTACTTATGGTTGCCGATGGCGATAACGTCAATGTTGGTGCGCCGTACGTTAACGAAGGCAAGGTCACCGCTGAGGTGTTGCGTATTGATCGTGCGAAGAAAGTGCGCATTATCAAATTTAAGCGGCGCAAAGATTATTTGAAGCGTCAAGGCCACAGACAGTGGTTCACCGAAGTGAAAATTACTGGCATTAGCGCGGCTTAATCCCGACGCTGGTGGCAATAGGATAGAAGACGGCCATAGAGCCGAGAAACTCGAGAGAAGAAAATGGCACATAAGAAAGCAGGCGGTAGTACTCGAAACGGTCGCGATTCTGAGTCGAAACGCCTTGGTGTGAAGAAATTTGGCGGCCAGAAAGTAGTGCCGGGTAATATCATTGTGCGGCAGCGTGGTACCAAGTTCCATCCGGGTGAAAACGTTGGCTGTGGCCGTGATCACACTTTGTTCGCGAAAGCCGAAGGGGAAGTTGTATTCTCAATCCGTGGCCGGCTGCGACGTAAAACCATCAGTGTGGTGCCAGCAGCCCAATAGGCGGCAACATTCAGCCTTGCACTCGTAAGTTGAGTCAAAGCAAGGTTTAATGAGTTCCGAAAACCCCGCTTAAGCGGGGTTTTTTGTTTATACCCAGCGTAATTGTCAAAGAGCAACCATGCAGTTTATCGACGAAGCAACAATTCGTGTTCAAGCGGGTAAGGGCGGTAACGGCTGCCTGAGTTTTCGACGCGAAAAATATGTAGAACGCGGCGGGCCGGATGGCGGTAACGGTGGCGATGGTGGCGACGTTTTCTTAATCGCTGATGAAGCACTAAACACTTTGGTAGATTTTCGTTATCAACCCTCTTACCAAGCGCGTAATGGTCAAGGCGGTGGCAGCCGTAATAAAACTGGCGCAGCTGGTGACGCGATCTATGTGAAAGTGCCGATGGGTACCACAGTGGTGGATGAGGAGACCCAAGAGGTTGTTGGCGATCTAAGTCAGATCGGACAGACCCTGAAAGTAGCTGCCGGTGGTGGCCGTGGCCTTGGCAATGCGGCCTTTAAGTCCAGTACTAATCGCTCACCACGCCGCACCACTCCGGGCAAACCGGGTGACGTCAGACGCTTGCGCCTGCAGTTGAAACTGTTGGCAGATGTAGGACTCCTAGGATTGCCGAATGCCGGGAAGTCGACTTTGATCGGCCAGGTTTCGGCGGCGAATCCAAAGGTCGCCGACTACCCCTTTACCACCTTAGCGCCGAGCCTCGGGGTTGTGCGTATTGCTGCGGACGCCAGTTTTGTAATGGCAGATATCCCTGGGCTGATCGTTGGTGCCGCTGAGGGTGCTGGCCTCGGGGCGCAGTTTCTGCGTCATTTGTCGCGTACCCGCGTGTTATTGCATTTGGTAGATGTGGCGCCAGAAGATGCCAGCGATCCGCTCGACAATGCGTTGGCGATCGAAGCTGAACTTATGCAATACAGTGAGGCGCTGTCGGGGCGGCCGATATGGCTTGCTTTGTCGAAGGTCGATCAGCTGGAGACCGAAGATTTAGATCTGATGCTCGAAGAGTTTGCTCAAATGTTTCCTGAGCGCCCGATTTATGCGGTCTCCGCGCTGGCCGATATCGGGCTACCTGAGCTTTGTCAGGACCTCATGCTGTCGTTGCAGGAGCATAGTCGGCGCTTAGCAGAGGACCCAGACTTTGCGGACGCACAGACCGAGCTTGAAGAGCAGATCAGTGCTGATGTCTGGGCCCACTCTGAACGCATGCGGCAACGGCGACGCGGTGATACTGCAGTCACGGAACATGCAGACGAGAGTGACGATTTGGATGACCCTGAGACGACCGAGGTGGTATATGTCCGCGATTGAAACCACAAACGGATCCCGTGATCGGCTCGCCAGTTGTAAGCGTGTGGTCGTTAAAGTGGGCAGTTCGTTGCTCACCGGGCCAAACAATGGCTTACAGGTAGCTAAAATCGATGCCTACGCGACCCAAATCGCCCAGCTTGCGGCAGCTGGATATCAGGTCATTCTAGTGTCTTCTGGCGCCGTAGCGGCGGGCTGTCTGCGCTTGGGTTGGAGCGAACGGCCGCAACAGGTACATCTGTTGCAGGCAGCGGCATCAGTGGGTCAGATGGGGCTCGTTCAGAGTTATGAAAGCACTCTGCGTAAGCACGGGTGTGGTACCGCAATGATTATGCTCACCCATGATGATTTGGCGGATCGGCAACGCTATCTGAATGCCCGAGCAACCCTCAACGAGCTGCTCTCGCTGGGTGTGGTGCCCGTGATAAATGAAAACGACACCGTGGCTACGGATGAAATTCGCTTCGGCGATAACGACACCCTCGCGGCCTTAGTGACCAATCTGATTGAGGCAGATTTGCTCATTATTTTGACCGATGTAGAGGGGCTGATGGATTCAGACCCGCGCACTAACACTGGCGCCCAAAGGGTTCGAGTTGCGGCGTCGACGGATCCGGCGCTATCGGCGCTCGCGGGTGACAGCGTCGGGGCGCTGGGGCGTGGTGGCATGGTGACTAAAATTCGTGCTGCACGTCTGGCTGCGCGTTCGGGCGCGCATACGCTGATCGCGTCGGGCGAGACGCCAGATGTTTTGCCGCAGTTGTTAGCAAAGAATGATTTGGGCACGCTTCTGGTGGCTGAGTTAACACCCATGACTGCGCGCAAGCGTTGGATTGCCGGCCAATTACGCGCTAAAGGTGACTTAGTTGTGGATCTTGGTGCAGCTACTGCACTGCGCAAGCGGGGAGTCAGCTTGCTGGCTGCAGGTGTGGTAGAAGTGCAGGGTGATTTTTTGCGCGGCGACGTTGTTCGTTGTGTCACAGCTCAGGGCGAAGCGATTGCCCAGGGGTTAATTAACTATGCCAGCACTGAAGTGAATCTTCTGCGGGGTCTTAGCAGCGACAGCTTTATGGCGGCAATCGGCTACTCGGCTGAGCCAGAGCTTATGCACGCAGACAATTTAGTACTGCTATAGCGCGGACTAGTCGGCGCTGCTGAGTGCTTTTACTTTCTTGGTAAGACGAGACTTATGACGAGCAGCCTGATTTTTGTGCATGATGCCCTTAGTAACCATTTTGTCGATCATGGGCAAAGCCTGAACCAAGGCGCCACCAGCGGTCTCAGCATCTTTGGCTTCTACCGCGCCAAGAACTCGCTTAATGTAGGTGCGCACGGTGGAGCGCTGGCTAGCGTTATGCGCACGACGTTTTTCAGACTGACGGGCACGTTTCTTTGCTTGCGGACTGTTAGCCAAGGAGATCTCCTGAAGCGGCGAAAAAATGAGGCGGCAATATGCCGTTAGGGTGTACGGATGTCAACCGACGTATGCAGTTTATAGTCGGTCTTGAGATAAAAACATGAAATCACCGAAAACCGAAGATACCGCATCAGCGACCGATAATATGGCGCGTCAGGGTAGTGTTGTCGCCAGTATGACAATGTTGTCGCGTATCAGTGGCTTAGCTCGTGATGTGGTGCTGTCGTATTTGTTCGGAGCTTCGCAGATTGCGGACATGTTTTTTGTTGCCTTCCGCATTCCTAATTTCTTTCGCCGGTTGTTTGCTGAAGGCGCTTTTAACCAAGCCTTTGTGCCAGTGCTAATGCAATATAAAGCAGCTGGCCAGGCTCAATTGTTAAGTTTTATTGCGTCGTTATCCGGCTTATTCGCGACGGCCCTGGCGCTCTTTGTCATCGCCGGAGTGCTTTTTGCCCCGGCCCTGACCGCGCTATTTGCTCCGGGATTCCTCGATCAGCCCGACGTCTATCGGCAGACTAGTGAACTGGTGCGCATCACCTTTCCCTATCTTGGACTGATTTCTCTGACCGCTTATGCGGCAGCGTTGCTCAATGCCCATGGCTATTTTGCGTTGCCCGCGGTAACACCGGTATTACTGAATATATGTTTGATGCTGGCGGCCATGGTGGCAATTTTCGGTTGGGTGGACGCCCAGCCGGTAGTTATTGTTGCCTGGGGTGTGATGGTGGCGGGTATTGTGCAGTTACTCGTGCAATTACCAACCCTCGGTCGCCTCGGACTGTTACCACGGCCGAATTTGAATACCAAGCAGGAAGGCGTTCGGCAGGTTGGCCAGCTGCTGTTACCGGCAGTATTTGCCGCATCAGTTGCGCAAATCAATGCTTTGGTGAATACGATCCTGGCGTCCACGCTGGTATCCGGCAGTATTGCTTGGCTGTATTACGCGGATCGACTGCTTGAGCTACCGGTAGGATTAGTGGCGGTAGCCTTGGGAACAGTAATCCTACCGCATCTCTCAAGTATGGTGGCGCGTAACGACCAGCAGCGTTTTAACGCGACTCTAGATTGGGGATTGCACCTAGGTCTTATGCTGGCTTTACCTGCAGCTGTGGCCTTGTGGTTCCTCGCTGAGCCCTTGGTTGCGGTCATGTTTGCCAGTTTTGGTGGTGCTATGACGGCACACGATGTGGTTATGGCCGCCGCTGCATTAGAGATGTTTGCCCTGGCTTTGCCAGGATTTGTGTTAGTTAAAGTTTTACAGCCTGCTTTTTTTGCCAATCAAGATACGCGCACACCCTTTCGTTATGCGGCTATTGCGGTTGCCGTTAACCTCGTTGCCAGTCTTGCAACCTTCAGTTGGATGGGCCACGTGGGCCTTGCCCTAGCCACGGCTCTATCCGCTTGGACTCAGGCACTGCTGTTATTTTATGGGCTTGCTGCTAAAGGTCGCTATCAGATGGGCGGGCAATTGCTTGGTTGGTCTGTGCGGGCGTTGTTTTGTTCGATGTTATTGGCTGTGGGGCTATGGTATTTCTCGCCGCCGGACACCGAGTGGTTAACCATGTTACCGCTGGCGCGGGTGGGTTGGCTTGCGTTGATCGTCTTAGCGGGCCTGATGGGGTATGCAGTCGCACTATTTTTGTTTGGGTTGCGGCCCCATCATTTGCGCAATCACGGCGCGACTTTGTAACGAATCCTTCGCCTCCCAACGGCCAAATACGCCTATACTTGGCTTATGGACATTATCTCTGGACTGCACAATCTGCGGCCGCATCACAAGGGCTGTGTATTAACCATCGGCAACTTCGATGGGGTGCACCGTGGCCACCAGCAGTTGATTGAGCATCTGCGCTCTCAGTCACAGAGATTGCAATTGCCGACCATGCTAATGACCTTTGAGCCGCAGCCTCGGGAGTTTTTTGCCGGCGCTATGCTGCCGGCTCGACTAACGCGTTTTAGAGAAAAAGTGCATTTGCTTGAGCGTACTGGTTTGGATCGTTTGTTGTGCATGCCCTTTAATGAGCAAACTTCGCAGATTCCCGCGGAGTGGTTCGCTGAGGAATTTTTGACCGAGTTGGTGGATGCTCGTTATGTGGTCATCGGTGACGACTTTCGTTTTGGTCATGAGCGTAAGGGCGACTTTCAACTGTTGCAAAATAGCGGCGCGCGCTTGGGCTACGAGGTTATTTCAGTCGATACAGTGTTGCAGGGTGGGGATCGTGTCAGCAGTACTCTGGTGCGCTCTACGCTGTCCGCGGGAGATTTTGGTAAAGCTGCTGAATTGTTAGGTCACGAATATTTCATTATGGGTCGAGTAGTCTATGGGCGTCAGCTAGGGCGTCAGCTAGGCGTGCCAACGGCAAATGTGAAGCTGCAGCGTTACCGAGCGGCCCTAGAAGGGGTGTATTGCGTCACGGTTGATGGAGTGGCTGAGGACGGCCGCGCCCTCGAAGGCATCGCAAACATTGGCGTACGACCCACCGTTGATGGCAAAGAGCCACTGCTAGAGGTCCATGTGTTCGATTTTTCTGGTGACCTTTACGGCCGCCGCATTCGGGTGACCTTTAAGCATAAGTTGCGTGACGAACAGGCCTTCGCATCGGTGGAATTATTAAAGCAACAGATCGATGCGGATTTGCTCAACGCGCGTCGCTGGTTTGCCGAATCTATTTGACTGCTGGACATCTGATCTTATGAGCGACCAAGCGCCGCAACAGGCAGAGCGAGATAGGGTCTCGAAAGCGCGTATCCAGGGGAATTTGCTGCGTTGGATGCCTCTGGCTGTGGTGGTTGCTGGGTTAGACCAAGCCACGAAAGCCTGGGTGACGTCGCTACTGGTGCATGGTGAGCGTATTCAAGTGTTGCCATTTTTTGCTTGGGTGCGCTGGCACAACGAAGGCGCCGCATTTTCATTTTTGGCCTCGGCAGGAGGCTGGCAAAGATGGTTTTTCATCGTTTTGGCGCTGTTTTTTTCGGTTTATATCGTTTGGGAAATAGCGCGTTTGAGTGATCGTGAACGTAACCTTGGGTGGGTTTATGGGCTGATTTTAGGTGGCGCGGTGGGTAATGTGATTGATCGCATACTGCACGGGCACGTTGTGGACTTCGTGCTAGTGCATTATCAGCAGCACATTTTTCCGGCTTTTAATGTGGCCGATTCAGCGCTCTTCTGCGGAGTGGTTTTGTGGGGCATTTTGCTGCTACAAGAATTTCGCAAAGATCGGGCGGATCGACGCAGCGCGTTTAAATAGCGGGTAATTCTTAGCCCGTTTGTATTGGCTGGTGACAATATAAGTAAGGAAATTATTGGATGTCTGATTTGATCGCTTCTTCGGGGGCAGAGCCAAAGCAGCGGATACGCGAAGGATCTCGCATTACTTTGCATTTCGCCCTTTTATTACAATCGGGCGAGGAGATCGACACGACCCGGCGCGGCCAACCGGCGACCCTGACCTTGGGCGATGGTAATTTATTGCCTGGATTTGAAGCGGTGCTTATGGGTATGCAAGAAGGCGATGATGCACAGATTACCGTTGCTGCTGCAGATGCGTTTGGTGAGCGTAATCCGGCGAATGTTCAGGTCATGCCAAAGGACCGATTTACCGACTTTGGGCCAGACCAAACCCTTGAGCCGGGGTTGATGATTTCATTTCAAGCTGCCGATGGCGAATTGCCGGGGGTGGTTACTGACGTATACGCAGAAACCGTAAAAATCGATTTTAATCATCCCTTAAGCGGCAACGACATCGTCTTCGATGTGTCGATTCTGAATGTCGACAACGCCTAGTTTCGACAACTAATCACACCGTAGTGCAATGCCTGCAGGATTTTCATGTATTCCATCCTGGTTGCGGTCGGGGGCCTTATATAGGCGGCCAGCGTAATTTAAAGTTATTTGGCGAGCGAGCTGTGGTTTAGGATCGCTGTTGCAGAACAAAAAATTGCCATTCTGCCAGTCCGTCAGTCCCTGGGTAGTGAAGCGTAGATAGGAACGGTTTCGAAAAGCGCGCCAGCGGATCGTCGCGTGGGCAAAGCCAGGGAGTTCCGCGACCATTTTATCCTCTGCATCCAGTATGCGATTGCCATTGCGATCAGTGAAAGCCATGACCCCGCGATGCCAATTATTCCGCTTGCCGCAGCGCAGCTGATCTGACATATCTTGGCGTTGCGTGCGGACAGGACAGACGATTACAGCAACTTGGTTAATCACCGCCGCGTTACGAGCGTTCAGCAGCAGGGTCATGAACGCGCCCTGCAGACCGTCCATATAGTGATTTTGCGACTGTCTTGTTACGCCATGTAGAGCGAATCCGCCCAACAGTAAAACGATGGACAAGACCACGAATAACTCTACAAGGGTGAAGCCTCGGATTCTTGCTAACGGTTGCATGCCCATAGGCACAACAGCCTAGGGACTTGTCGCTCCTATCGTCAGCGGCTCACGCGTATTATGACGCAAGGGACTGACTATCCTTTCGGTGCGATAATAGTGATTGGCGCAGGCGCCTCTGGTCTGTCCAGTAAGCCAAGAGTCATGATGTTAGCCCACGATCGGTCCCTGTTGCGGATTCGCTCGGCTAGGACAAAGTTGCCAGCGTCGTCGAAATCCTCATATTCAGGGTGATTAAGCGCCAATACACGTAGGGCGCGATTGGCTTCGTCTTTTAGGTCGAGTTTCCAGTTACATTCGACCAGAGTCGCGAGTGCATCGTCCCGAGCCTCGCTATCAGGGTAGTTTTCTAAAACAAAGCGCGCCCTGTTGCTGGCTGCAATGTAGCCGCCGCGACGCATATAGAAGTCTGCAATAGCCAGTTCCGAGCGTGCTAGCACATTTCTTAGGTGGACCATGCGTTGTTGGGCATCGGGTGCATATTGGCTATCCGGAAAGCGGCTGAGGAATAAGCCGAAGTCTGCGTAAGCCTCGCGCAGCGGTGCCATGTCACGCCGGGCCGGATCCTGCGACAGCAGACTGTCAAGCAGGTTATTACTTTCTCGATAAGCCGAGAGTCCTTTCAGGTAATACGCGTAATCGACACTATCATGGCCAGGGTGCAAGCGAATGAATCGGTCTGCGCTCGAGCGTGCTCCTTCCAAGTCATAGGTCATGTAGCGGGCATAGATAAGTTCAAGTTGGGCTTGCTCAGCAAACTCGCCGAAGGGAAAGCGGGCTTCCAGTAATTCTAATTGCTCTATCGCTGCGGTGTGGTTTGAGCTGCGCAAAGATCTCTGTGCTCGGGCATAAACCTTTTGTTCAGTGGTCTCTATCGCTTCGATGTCGGGTTGTTCTTCGTCACCGAAAAATGGCATCCAACTGCAGGCGCCCAGGGTCGCGCACAAAATTGCGGTTGCTAAAAGTTGTCCTAGGGCTTTGTCAAAAAAAGCACCAGCGATTTTGTAATGGGTCATAAGGGTAGCCATGTGTGCGCACGAAGATTAGTAGAGGCCTGTCGGCGTCATAAAGTCGCTATTTTTACCAAATTCGGTAGGGTTGCAAGCCTAATGAGCCTGATTGAACAAAAATCTCAAATTCCTTTGACCCAAGGCGGGCAGCGCATCGATAAAGTTGCTGCCGCTTTGTTTACGGATTTTTCTCGAGTCGAGCTAACAGGTTGGATCCAGCAGGGTGCCTTGACAGTTGATGGGGCAATAGTGAAACCCAAATATAAGGTTTTGGGTGGCGAATGGCTGCACCTGCGGGCGTCACAAAGCGATGATGAAATGTGGGAGCAGGCGGAAGACATTCCCCTAGACGTCATATACGAAGACGAAGATCTGTTGTTGATCAATAAGCCGGTTGGACTCGTCGTGCACCCGGGCGCAGGAAATCGATCGGGTACATTGGTCAATGGTTTGCTTAACTATCGGCCCGAGTTGAGTACGCTGCCACGGGCCGGTGTCGTGCACCGGCTAGACAAAGATACTAGCGGCATCATGGTGGTAGCCGCATCGCAACTTGCGTTGCGGGCCTTAGTAGATGGTATTCAGCAGCGGCAGGTACAGCGCAGTTACGTTGCCTTGTGTGAAGGTGTGATGATCGCCGGTCAGGATGTGGATCAGCCGATTGGCCGGGACCCCAAACACCGCACCAGACAGGCGGTGCGCGATGATGGTAAACCGGCGCTCAGCCATATTCGCGTGCGTGAACGCTATCGTGCCCATTCGATGGTGGACGTGCGGTTGGCAACGGGTCGCACCCATCAAATTCGTGTGCATATGCAAAGTATCGGGTTCCCATTGGTTGGCGACAGTCAATACGGCTGGCGGCGGGTGGTGCCGCGCGGCGCGGATGCGACTATGGTCGCCACAATCCGGGACTTTTCCCGCCAGGCTTTACATGCGGCAAAGTTGCAGTTTCAGCACCCCCGTGGGGCCAAGCTCATGAGTTATAGTGCCCCGATGCCCCAGGATATTCTGCAACTGGCCCAGATGTTGGCTGACGATGCAGGTTGATTACCCCAGTGTTGCCACGGTTTGGCCTGAGCCTCAGGCCAATGCCATTGGATTCACGACCACAAATCGGGGTTTGTCTGGCGGTGATGGCACTATGGCTGCAGTTGACTTGGCGGGTGCGCGGAATCGTGAGGCCTTGGGTAAGGCATTAGCGCGTGCGAACCATGGGCAAAATGTCGCCATTCAATGGGTTCAGCAAACCCACGGTATAGCAAATGTCTATGCGTCTGTGGCAAGCACGCAGCAATTGCCAGTTGCCGACGCGGTATGGACTGATCAGCCTGGCATTGCCTTGGCCATCCAAACCGCAGATTGTGTGCCGGTTTTATTCGTACATCGCCAAGGTGCGCTTGTGGCGGCGGCACACGCCGGATGGCGGGGGCTGTTAGCTGGCGTTATTGAGGCCTTAGTTAGTAGTTTGCCTGTGGCACCGGCAGATCTGCAGGCCTGGATAGGACCATGTATCGGTGTCAGTTATTTTGAGGTTGGGCGTGATGTGTGGGCTGTTGTGCAAGATCAATGTCCACAGGCTGTGTTGCTGCATGCGCGCGATCCGGCAAAACGTATGGTGGATCTAGTGCGACTAACCCAGTGGCGTCTGCAGAGTTGCGGTGTCGTACAAATTGGCGCGGTGCAACGTTGTACCTATGCCGATGCTGCCTTCTATTCACACCGGCAGGCCACGGTAGAAAATGGCGTTGGCGCCAAGACTGGGCGCATGGCCAGTGTGGTTATGCTACAAGATCGCTAGTTTGACGGAGCCGGAACATTGACATAGGAGGGCGGAATCACAAGAATAGCCGCCCTTCGAAGGCTGGGCAGCCGATAGGTTAGGCCGCCTTCTTGAAATAAATCAAATAGTTAATGCGTACGAGCTACCGCATCAAGAACGCGCAGAGGCGGCGTTAGGGCGAACGGCAACAAAGAGCGGTTGCGAATTAGGAATATGAACATGACAGAACAACTGTCGGGCGGAGATATGTTGATCCGATCGTTGCAGGACGAAGGTGTTGAATACATCTTTGGGTATCCTGGTGGCTCAGCATTACACATCTATGACGCCATATTTCGGCAACAAAAAATCGAGCATATCCTAGTTCGTCATGAGCAGGCAGCAACTCATATGGCTGATGGGTATGCACGCTCTACCGGTCGTCCTGGTGTAGTTCTTGTTACCTCAGGTCCTGGTGCCACCAATGCCATTACGGGTATTGCTACGGCTTACATGGACAGCATTCCAATGGTAGTGATTTCCGGGCAGGTGCCCAGAGATTTGATTGGTACAGATGCGTTTCAAGAAACAGATATGGTGGGAATATCGCGTCCGGTGGTGAAGCACAGTTTCTTAGTGCGAGATGCGGAAGAAATTCCCAGTGTAGTAAAAAAGGCCTTTCATATCGCCACGACCGGCCGTCCTGGACCCGTTGTTATAGATGTGCCCAAGGATACGACGGACCCGTTTGAGCAATTTCCGTATGCTTACCCAGAGACCGTCAGCATGCGTTCCTATACGCCGGCTTTTGCTGGAGACCTGACGCAAATTGATCGCGCGGTAGCAGCGATGCTAGCAGCCAAAAAGCCAGTTTTTTATGTTGGTGGTGGTGTCATTTTGGCCTCGGCTTGGGAACAACTGCGGACACTGGTTAATGCCTTAGGAGCGCCTGTAGCCTCGACCCTGATGGGACTTGGAGCCTTTCCGGGCACTGATCCACTGAGCCTTGGTATGTTGGGCATGCACGGTACCTACGAAGCCAATATGGCCATGGACGGTGCGGATTTAGTCATAGCCCTAGGTGCGCGGTTTGACGATCGGGTAACCAATAACCCGGAAAAATTCTCACCCAAGGCGACCATTATTCATATGGATGTCGATGCGGCTTCAATCAACAAAATTATTGATGCGCATATCCCCTTGCTTGGTGATGGCAGCTGGGTTTTAGAACAATTGTCCGCGCGCCTTGCGCAAGCGCTACAGGATCAGGACGATGCAGCTGCGCAAGCGCGCGCCCAAGGCCTAGAAGTGTGGTGGCAACAGATCAATGAATGGCGTGCGGCTAATGGTCTAAATCACAATCTAAAAGCTCAAGCTGGCAAACCGATCTTGCCGCAACTGGCGATCCAGAGTTTGTACAAAGTCACCCAGGGTGAGGCATTTGTGTGTTCTGACGTCGGTCAGCATCAGATGTTCGCCGCCCAGTACTATCACTTTGACGAGCCGCGGCGTTGGATTAACTCTGGTGGGTTGGGCACCATGGGCTTTGGGCTGCCCTCAGCGATGGGGGTGCAGATGGGTAATCCCGAAGCAACCGTGACCTGTGTGACCGGTGAAGGCTCGTTCATGATGAATATGCAAGAACTCTCAACTTGCCTGCAGTACGGCTTGCCGATCAAAATCATTAATCTTAATAACCAAGCCTTGGGTATGGTGAAACAGTGGCAAGATATGCAGTACGGTGGTCGGCACTCCCAGAGCACCTACAGCGATTCTCTGCCGGACTTCAAGACCCTGGTCGAAGCCTTCGGCCATGTGGGCATCAAGGTAGCGGACGCAACAGAGCTTGATACGGCCATGACAGAGGCCTTCAGCGAAAAGAACAAAAACCGCTTGGTCTTTGTCGACGTTTGGGTCGATCCTCATGAGCACGTTTATCCCATGGCCATCAAAGGTGGCGCTATGCGGGACATGGTGCTGAGTAAGTCTACCGCGGCGGAGTCCAGCTAATGCGGCATATATTATCCGTCCTGTTGGAAAACGAAGCCGGTGCACTGTCGCGAGTGGTGGGCCTATTTGCTCAAAGAAACTACAACATTGAGTCCTTAGCGGTGGCGCCTACCGAGGATACGACGCTGTCGCGTTTGACACTGACCACCCGCGGAGATGACAGCAAAATTCAGCAGATCATCAAGCAACTGAATAAACTGGTAGAAGTGGTGCGGGTTGAGAATCTGTGCGACGGCGATTACCTAGAACGTGAATTGCTATTAATTAAAGTGCGCGCCGAAGGCGAGGCACGTCAAGAAGTTAAGCGCACTGCAGATATTTTTCGCGGGCAAATTATCGATGTGACCGCAGAGACCTATACCATTCAATTGGTTGGGCCGAGTAACAAATTAGACGCATTTATTCGCGCGATAGATGATGTAAGCATCTTGGAAGTAGTGCGCTCTGGTGTTTCAGGAATCAGTCGCGGTAGTGCGGACTGAGGCGCTGAATAACTAAACGCCGACATAGCCACCCGGACGAAGAGCAATAACAGCAGCTAAACGAATCACCTGTTAGCACAGGTAAGTTAAAACAAACCGCTAATTAAAGGAGCCAAACCATGCAAGTTTACTATGACAAAGACGCAGACCTTTCAATCATCCAGAATATGAAAGTGGTCGTCGTTGGCTATGGTTCTCAGGGCCATGCACATGCGAACAATTTACGCGACTCAGGCGTTGAGCAGGTTGTTGTTGGTTTGCGCAAAGGCTCAGGCTCTTGGGCAAAGGCAGAGAATGCCGGTTTTGCGGTTGCCGAGGTAGCGGATGCAGTTCAGGGTGCAGATCTAGTGATGGTTCTGGTTCCAGATGAGTTACAGGCATCTCTCTACACCAATGAAATTGAACCGAATATTAAACAAGGTGCGGCCATCGCCTTTGCTCATGGTTTCAATATCCACTTTGAGTTGATTCAGGCGCGCGCTGATCTAGATGTGATCATGATTGCACCGAAAGGCCCTGGACACACGGTACGCTCTACTTACGTGGCAGGTGGCGGTGTGCCCAGCTTAATCGCTATTGCACAGGACGCCACCGGTCAGGCGAAAAATGTCGCATTGTCTTATGCGTCCGGTAATGGCGGGGGCCGCGCCGGAGTTATCGAAACCACTTTCCGCGAAGAGACAGAAACAGATCTCTTCGGTGAACAAGCTGTGCTCTGCGGTGGTGCGGCGTCATTAGTGCAAGCGGGTTTTGAGACCTTAGTGGAAGCAGGGTACGCCCCAGAAATGGCGTATTTTGAGTGTCTGCATGAATTGAAGTTGATCGTTGATCTGTTTTACGAAGGCGGCATCGCGAACATGTGGTATTCAGTGTCAAATACCGCCGAGTATGGCGGTCTAACTCGTGGTCCTCGGGTGGTGACAGAAGACACCAAGTTAGAAATGAAGCGAATCCTCAAAGAAATACAGACCGGCAACTTTGCCAAAGAATTTGTTCAAGAAAATCAGGCTGGGGCACCTAGCATTAAGGCCATGCGGCGCATTACCCAAGAGCATCCTATTGAGGAAGTTGGGGAAAAATTGCGTGCGATGATGCCTTGGATTCAAGAGAACCGTCTGGTAAATAAGGAAGTTAATTAACTGCACCGAGGTGCATAGTGGCATCGAAAGATAAACAGCCGCTGCGAGCAATCACAGCAAATGATCAGGACACCGGTTCCGACGAAGTAGAGCACGCCGATGCAGCGGATACATCACTGCGTCGAAAAGGCATCTTCCTATTGCCTAATGTGATCACTACCGGTGCCTTGTTTGCGGGCTTTTATGCCATCATCGCGGCGATGAACGGTGATTTTCTGCCGGCTGTTTTAGCGATCTTTATTGCCATGTTTTTGGATACGGCGGACGGTCGAGTGGCTCGAATCACGATGTCTGAGAGCGCCTTTGGCGCTCAATATGACAGCCTCTCGGACATGGTGGCCTTCGGTGTGGCGCCGGCAGTGGTGGCGTTCTCCTGGGGCTTGTCCAGTCTGGGTCAGTTTGGCTGGGTCGCTACCTTTGTCTATATGGCCTGTGCCGCTCTGCGCTTGGCTCGGTTCAATACTGAAAGCGACAGCGCTAATTTCACTGGGTTGGCCAGTCCCTCGGCCGCCGGTTTGGTGACGTTCAGCATCTGGGTGGCATTGTCGAACGGCGTAGCGCAACCGTCGTTGCTATTTGCCAGTGTTATGGCGGTAGTCACTGGGTTGGCGGGTCTGTTAATGGTCTCTAACTTTAGCTACTACTCGCCTAAGACTATTAATTTGCGTGAGCGAATTCCTTTCGTGACCTTAGTACTGATTGCTCTAGCGTTTGCAGTGGTAACGGTGGATCCGCCTGCGGTGTTGTTAACGTTGTGCGTCGCCTATTCGATTTCGGGTCCGCTAAAGGCCTTGTGGCGAAACTTGACGCAAAAAGGCTCAGAGCAGTAGTCGCTTGATCCCTTGGATTGAGCGGTTGCACCCATTCAGGAGCAAGCTATGTTGATCCGAAAAAAAACTGATATTGCCAGTTCGGAAATAACCTCAGAAAGTGTCTATAAACAACGGCGGCGATTTTTAGGTCAGAGCACAGCGCTGATTGCGGGCGCAGGGTTGGGTCTAAATGCGCCGCGCAGCCGCGCCGGCCTACAAGAAGATGACGACATCACGCCAGAACGGATTGTTACCCAATACAATAACTTTTATGAATTCGGCACTGATAAGTCTGATCCCTATGCCAACGCTGGCGCCTTAACCACGGATCCCTGGACGGTCGCGGTATCCGGCGAGGCGAAAAAAACCGGCGAGTTCGCGTTCGAGGATATTGTCAAAGGCCTAACCCCAGAAGAGCGAATCTATCGTTTTCGCTGTGTCGAGGCCTGGTCCATGGTTGTTCCTTGGATGGGTATTCCATTGAAGAATATTCTCCAGCAATTTGAGCCGACGGGCGATGCTAAGTATGTGGTGTTCAAGACATTGTATCGGCCTGAAGAAATGGTCGGACAGCGCTCCTTCTTTTCAAGCATTGACTGGCCCTACGTCGAGGGGTTGCGGATGGATGAGGCGTATCACCCATTGAGCATCATGGCGGTTGGGTTATACGGTAAAGAGTTGCCTAATCAGAATGGTGCTCCGTGGCGACTCATGGTGCCGTGGAAATATGGCTTCAAGAGTATAAAGTCCATCGTCAGTATTCACTTTAGTAAGCGTCAGCCAGTTAATACCTGGCAGGCGCTAGCCGCCCATGAATATGGGTTTTATGCCAATGTGAATCCGGCGGTAGATCATCCGCGCTGGAGCCAAGCCAGCGAGCGGCGTCTGCCCAGCTCCATATTTGATCCGAACCGGCGGCCAACGTTGCCGTTTAATGGTTATGCTGAAGAAGTCGCTGACCTATATCGTGGCATGGATCTGCGCAAGTTCTACTGATGAATGGCGCCAGCCTGCCGACGGCCCGCGGGCGTAAGACAATTTTGTGGATTGTGCTGTCTATGCCCTTGCTGTGGCTGGCGGCGTTAGTAATACAAGAGCTGAGGCAGCCTAATTCTGGGCTTGGCCCTGAACCCACCGAAGCGCTCTTGCATTATCTTGGCGAATGGTCGCTGATATTGGTACTGCTGGCGTTTTCTGTTTCACCACTGAGACGTAGATTAGGTTGGGCTTGGCTCGGCCAGCACCGGCGGTTTGTTGGCCTATTCGCGTTCGCTTACGTTTGTTTGCATGTGCTTGTATATGCAGGCCTTTATGCCCAGTTTCAGCTTACCGAAGTGCTCGATGATTTTGTCCACAGACCATATATCACTGCAGGTATTGGGGCATTTATTGCTCTATCGTTGATGGCGTTAACCTCGACCCGTGGTTGGCGGTGGCGCCTCAAGGAGAACTGGCAGCGTCTGCATCGATTGATTTATGTCGCCAGTTTTTTGGCACTTGTGCATTTGTTGTGGCTACGCAAAGACCCGGGCCTGGCGGAGGCTATCTACCTGGCGATATTCGTCGTATTAATGGTTGAGCGGATGTTCTCGCTCTGGCAGCGGCGTCGTTCCACCTAGGTGTTGCTGTCCGTGGCCTGCTTGTCTGCGCTAATATGCGGGTAAGCCAATAGCGATTAGCCAAGTGACGAAGAAAAGCCTGCAACTTACCCAACGACAAACGCGCATGCTCGCGGACATGGGTATTGATGTCTGGTATCCGCGTAAAGTGACTACCGCTGCTGCTAACCAGCAGCACCCAGCGGGGGTATCGTCCCAGCCCATTGCGGCAGCCGACTTGGCTTCTTTGAAGTCGACATTGGACCCAGCTCCGCTAATCGAAGCAACGCCCGCAGCGCAACCGGCGGCGTCGGAAGATGAGTCTAAGCGCCAGACTGTTGCGCCGATCCGGCTTTATCACCTGCATAACGAGGTTGGATTGCTGATATCCGCGGCGCCGTTATCAGGTCCAGTAGCCCAGTTCGCCGCAGATTTATTGTTAAGCCAGCGCTGGCGGCAGGGTGCCGCAACTAAGGCTAAACCAGAATTGAGCGAATTTAACTGGCCTCTGACAGATAATGTTGGCACCCCTGAGCGAGCATTACTCGCATTTATGGATAAGTTCGGTGTTGGCGCCAAGGGTGGTCGAATACTATTTTGTACCGAAGCAACCCGTGCGCTGATTAACTCATGGGTGCCCTTATCCGACCAAAGCTATCTCTTGATTCCCGATTTGTCCGAGTTAATGCTCAGCGCAGATGCCAAACGACAATTCTGGGAGACCCTGAGCGGGCATAAGTGAGTGTTGCTGAAATCCAATTAAAGTCGCTGGTGCCAGAGCAAATCCCAGCGGTTATCGCATTGGAACAAGCCGTGACGGAATTTCCTTGGACGCAAAAAATGTACTTCGACAGCTTGGCCGGGGGATATTGGGGCGGCGGTTTGTGGCAAGGCTCGCGACTTGTTGGCGCGGCGGTAGTGAGCACTGGAGCAGGGGAATCGCATCTGTTGAATATGTGTGTTGCACTAGAGCACCAAGGCCAAGGTTATGGGAGGCTGTTGTTAGCTAGCGCTTGTCAGCAAGCTCATGACAAGGGCGCAGGGAAGATGTTTTTGGAAGTGCGCGCGGGCAATGGTCGGGCGCTCAGTCTCTATCAGTCTTTTGGTTTCGGGCAGATCGGAGTGCGTAAGGATTACTACCCTGGCGCCTTAGGTCGCGAAGATGCGATTTGCATGGCGCTAAATCTTCGCCAATAGCTGTTGAACATTAGTACCGCAGACTAAAGCTCCGTATACTGCGCGGCTCTGCTGAACAAAGCCTAATGCTGTGACCGATTCTGTAAGCGACCGGCGAACCTTCGCCATTATCTCTCACCCGGATGCGGGTAAGACCACGATGACTGAAAAGCTGCTGCTGTTTGGTGGTGCTATCAAGTTAGCGGGCACCGTAAAATCTAGAAAATCTGACCGCCACGCAACCTCAGATTGGATGACCATGGAGCAGGAGCGTGGTATCTCGGTCACTACCTCGGTGATGCAATTTCCTTACGATCATCGAATGGTAAATTTGCTCGATACACCCGGTCATGAGGACTTTTCGGAAGATACTTATCGCACATTGACTGCCGTTGATTCGGCGCTGATGGTGATCGATGGCGCGAAGGGGGTTGAGCCGCGCACCATCAAATTGATGGAGGTATGCCGCTTGCGCGATACGCCCATCGTGACGTTCATCAACAAGTTGGATCGGGAAATACGCGATCCAATCGAGGTGCTTGATGAAATCGAAGACATCCTACAGATCCAATGCGCGCCGATGAATTGGCCGATTGATCGGGGTCAGAATTTCAAAGGCATCTACGATTTCGCCAACGATCAAATTGTTTGCTATGCCCAAGGTCATGGGCATCACGTGCACAATTTCCCGATAATAGAAGGATTAGACAGTGACGCCGCCCGGGCTTATTTGGGTGATGCCTATCAAGATTTCGTTGACGAGATTGAACTGGTGCAGGGTGCCAGCCACAGTTATGTCCAAGAGGACTTTGAATCCGCCACGCTGAGTCCTGTCTATTTTGGTACGGCGCTTGGCAACTTTGGCGTTAACCAAATGCTTGACGGTTTTGTTGACCTTGCGCCACCGCCGCAGCCGCGTGCCACCCAAGACCGGGAAGTACTGCCTGAAGAATCTAAGTTCAGTGGTTTCGTATTTAAGATTCAGGCTAACATGGATCCTAATCATCGAGACCGTATCGCGTTTTTGCGTATTTGCTCTGGCACCTATCGTCAGGGCATGAAAATGCGTCACCTGCGCCTTGGTAAGGACATTAAAGTCGCTGATGCGGTGACGTTTATGGCCGGCGATCGGGTACAAACCGAACTGGCCTTCGCTGGCGACATCATTGGTCTGCACAATCACGGCACGATACAAATTGGTGATGCCTTCTCTGAGGGCGAGCAGCACCGATTTATTGGCATTCCTAATTTTGCCCCTGAATTGTTTCGGCGGGTGCGGGTTAAAGATCCGCTGCGTTCCAAACAATTGGAGAAAGGTATCCAGCAGTTGGCGGAAGAGGGCGCAACCCAAGTCTTCAAGCCACTGAGTAAGAACGAACTTGTTGTCGGTGCTGTAGGGGTCCTGCAATTTGACTTGGTGGCGTTCCGACTGCGCGATGAGTACCGGGCTGAGTGCATCTGGGAGAACTCCTCCACCTATACCGCTCGTTGGGTGCGCTGTGACGATGAGAAAATGCTCAATGACTTTCGCAATAAGAATCAAGACAATTTGGCCATGGATGGCGGCGGTTATTTGACCTATCTGGCGACCAGCCGAGTTAATCTGCAGGTGGTAGAGGATCGCTGGCCGGATATCACCTTTAGTAAGACCCGCGAACACTGATAACTTTTAATGCCAACAACTGATGAATTAAAGCAACGCCTGAAGGAAGCCGCGCAGCAGGAATGCGGCGAGTTTGCGATGGCGCTATTGGTTAGCGAAGTCATTGATCCGCAGATCGAGGGCGAGAAGCTGCGGCAAAGTTTTATCGATTTATTGGCGCCAGTTGAACAAAGTGAGGCTGTCGACGTAACGCAGCTCTTGGCTTTTTTTCGGCAGTCCGGCTTTGCCAGTCGGCGTGCTGAACCCGCCGATTTAAGCCATAGCAATTTGCAATGGGTTATCGCGCAGCGCCAAGGATTACCTATAGCGGTGGCGTCAATAATCATCGAGGCGGGACGCCGCTACGGTCTCGCGGCACACGGTATTAATTTTCCTGGGCACTTTTTGGTTTCACTAGAACAGCAGATAGTGGATCCACTGTCCCTGCGCACCCTAGGTCTGCAGCAGTTGGGTGCAAAATTAACTGCGCAGCAGCAGCAAGAAATCATGCAGCCCACCCAAACAAGTGTATTCGGTTTACGCATGTTGAATAACGTCAAGATCCAATACGCGCAAGCGCAAAACTGGTTTGAAGTGTTAGACATTCTTGAGTGTCAGTTAATGGTGGAAACCGTAGATCAGTCTGCCCAGGCTGCTTTGCAGTTTGAGCGTGGTGAGTGCCTGCTGCAGATGGAACAGCCGCCGCGAGCACAACAGGCGTATATGACATGCTTAGAAATGTCGCCACCGCCAGCGCTAGCGCTGCAGGCTGAACAGCGTTTACAACAGCTGCGGCAACAACCAAAAATTCTGCACTAAGGGATAGCATCAACCCCTGAAAACTAGCGCCTTCGTTTAGCTCATATCCTCGTAGGGATTGGCTAGGTTCAGGTCGACCGGGTTAGGAAAGCCAGGTATGGCAATATGTTTGTCGTCCATGCCCAGTTCCTGGCCGTCTACTACCCCTTCACCAAATTGATAAATGGGCGCGACCGAACCATTGTCTGCATTGTCGTCGTAGTCTTGGGCCCGAGCGGCAACAGCTTCTTGCTTGCGCTGCAGTTCCAAGAATCGATCCTTGCCCCAGCGTTTTTGCAACATGCCTAGGGTATGTTGGGGCGATAAAAATAGCCCGGTGGCGTTATTGCCGCCGAAGCCCTTGGAGTTAACAAAGGCGCCGGGCTTGGCTGCGGGATCTATTTCTACATGCTGCATGGGTAGATGCAGCGCATCTTGATGAACATCATCGGCGATATGGTCGATGGTGGTAATGCCCGGTACCCAACCGTCACGCCAAGCGCCAAGGATAGCCGCGAGCTGTTCGCCACCGGCGGGGGCCATAGAGTGGCCGACATAGCATTTAACGGCGCCAACTAGCCACTGCTCTAAACCAAATTGCTGGGCTACTTCATTCAGGATATGCGACTCAGTGACGCGGTTTTGCGGGGTGCCAGTGCCATGGGCCTGCATATAAGTACCGGTCCGAACGAGTTCTTCGCCGAGGATGGCGCGGGCGGAAGCCACAGCTTTCGCCACGGTCAAGTAGTTGCCGATACCTGGACCGGGAATGGATTTTTTATATCCATCTGCATTGACGAAAACGTCGCCCACTGAACCCATGACTTGCGCACCGTGCTGCATAGCCAGTTCATCATCCATCAGCACGATCCAAACCGAAGCCTCGGCAACGGTAAATCCAGCATTGGAGGAAAAGGGTCTGCAGGCTCGGCGATTATCGCAATGATCGCTGTTGTCCAGCTTCATCAGCTCTTCGTCTTCAGCCAGTGCCCCCATTACCCTATAGCCCTCAATGACATGAGGTTGAATGGGCGCCTCGGAGTTGCCAACGATTACGATGCGCTTATCGCCGCGCCGGATATCGTCCATGCCCCGTTTAACGTTGTACAGGAAGGTCGCGCAGGCGCCAATAATACCTGCGGTTTCGCCGACAGAGCCGAGTACATAGGCGTTAACAAAGTCGCCGGGCATTTCTGGTAGACCCAAGGCGACGTGCTTGGATGAGGGGCGTTTGCCGATAACAGGGTTTTGCAGCAACCCGGAGTAACCGTCGGCGTCTAATTGCCCCATAGCAGAGCCGGAATACACTGCAAATTGATCCGGGGCGACCATGCTCTTGAGTTGTTCGACGCTAAACCCAGTAGAGCGCAGGGTGTCAGATGCGCCGTAAACCGCCATTTGTAGGCCGCGCGGATGATTGCGGCTGGCATATAATGCTGCAGGGTCAAAGCCTGTTGGTAATTGGCCCGCGCTGGTTACCTTCGAGGTGCGTAGTTCCGGTAGCAGTGCATTTAGGGGTGCATTGCAAACCACTTTGACCTGATTATCTCCAATGTCGGTAACCGCCCAGTCTTCGGGTACTCGATTGGGCAATTGGCGTTTACCCGTCACAAAACTCAAGGTTTGACCTTCGGCCCCCGTCATCTTCAGTGCTGACTGCCAGAGCACGGATTCCGGGTCAAAGTTTTCGATTCGGCGAATTAGGGTATGGTCGCGAATTTGTGCCTTATCACTATCGGTTAAAGCTGCCGTATCGGCAAAGCCCATTAGTTCTGCCAAGCTTTTGTAGGTGCGTTGTTGCGCTGCCTCAGGCAAGGCATCAAGCACCAGGCGCCGATACGCATGATGGCCGCTGATTCTGCCGGCGGGATTTATGCCGCCGCAGCCGACGATCACTGGCAGCGGCGTGGTTTTACCGAGTGTGCTCAAAATAATCCCTTAGTGCTTACAGGGGGCCAATAGGGCGGGTTCGTGGATGCCCTAAAGCGTGCGCTCAAGGGCAATAGCAGTTGCCTCGCCACCGCCAATGCACAGTGCTGCGATGCCCCGCTGTTTGTGCTGGTTTTTCATGGCGTGAGCCAAAGTCACAATAAGGCGGCTGCCGGTCGAGCCAATTGGATGGCCTTGCGCGCATGCGCCTCCATGCACGTTGACCCGAGCCGGGTCCAGCCCAAGCTCTTGGGTAGTCAGCATGGTGACCATGGCAAAAGCCTCATTGATTTCAAACAGATCCACCGATGCTAGATCCCAGCCAATCTTTTCCACGAGCTTTTGAATGGCACCTATAGGCGCTAGGGTGAACTCGCTGGGATGGATTGAATGGGTCGCGTGGCCAATGATTTTCGCAAGAGGTTCGCGCCCATTCAGCGCATCACCGCTTGCCAGCACCAATGCGGATGCTCCATCGGAAATAGAGGATGCATTGGCCGCAGTGATCGTACCGTCCGCTTTGAACGCGGGCCGCAGTGTCGGTATCCGATCGATCTTTGCGCGCCCTGGTTGCTCATCGTCTGCCACCAGCGAGCCATTGATTTCTATTGGCGCGATTTCGCTCGCAAGAGCGCGGTTTTCGATGGCGCTGCGCGCGCGGTTGACGGATTCAATCGCGTAAGCGTCCATGGCTTCGCGAGTGAGTTGGTGTTGATCAGCAGTATTTTGCGCGAACGATCCCATGGACCCGCCGGTTTCTGCGTCCTCGAGGCCATCGGTGAACAACGCGTCAAGCATTTGGCTGTGGCCCATGCGCAGCCCGGCACGGGCTTTGTCGACGAGAAAGGGCGCGTTGCTCATGCTTTCCATACCGCCGGCCACTACCGTGGCGGCGCTGCCTGCGCGGATCAAATCTGTAGCCAGCATGGTGGCCTTCATGCCTGAACCGCAGACTTTATTGATCGTTGTAGCACCGCAGCTGTCTGGCAGTTCTGCCTGTCGCATAGCTTGCCGTGCCGGCGCTTGCTTAAGTCCGGCACTGACTACATTACCCATGATTACTTCATCGATTTCGGCGGCATCGACACTGGCCTGGCCGAGCGCTGCGGCGATGGCGTGAGCGCCAAGCTGTGGTGCCTTCTGGTTCGCCAATGCCCCCTGAAAACTGCCCACCGGTGTGCGCGCTGCGCCAACAATATAAACCTCTGAACTCACAGTTGCTGCTCCTCGAAATTTGCATAGCAGATTACCACGGGAAAGACCTGATAGGCCAAGCCACTATGCCGCGATATGTGCCGTTAATAGCCTGCGTACACCCTAGCGCTCGGCAAAGCGCGGAATCAGCTCGGCAAAATTGCATGGTCGAAAATCAATATCTAATTGGTTATGCAAAATACTATTCCACCCGGTAGCCACAGCACCGGACGAACCGGGTAGGCTAAAAATGAGAGTGCCGTTAGCCAACCCACCCAAAGCCCTAGACTGGATTGTTGATGTGCCGATTTCGCTATACGAGATTTGCCGAAATAATTCGCCAAAGCCCTCAATGTGCTTGTCGAAGAGTGGTGTCAATGCTTCAGGCGTACTATCGCGTCCGGTAAATCCAGTTCCTCCGGTCGTAACGATTACGTTTATGTCGTTATCGGCGATCCAACCAGAAACAACGGCGCGAATTGCATAGACATCATCTTTAACGATTTCGCGTGCGGCTATCTTATGGTCGTCGGCGAGCATAAAGTCGCGCAAAAGATCGCCGGACTTGTCGTCAGCAAGGGTTCGGGTGTCGGAAATGGTGAGAATGGCACAGAGCAGATTTGGCATGGCTGTAATTGCGCTCAATTGGGCAAATGGCTAAAGTAGCGCAATTCTACACACAGTCTGAAACACGTGGTCAAGCAGCTCATCGAAGGGGATCGGCTATTTTTTATTGCCGAGAGTCTCGCTAAGGATTTTTCACTTTTTCCTCAGGTCGCCCAGGAAGACCGGCCGGTTCCGGGATTGCTGTCCCAGCGCGACATTAATCGTCGCCAGGACGAGCTCCGGGAACTGAATATTGATGCCTACATCGAGGCGGTTGTCGTCCCTGCTGAGGATCAGGGTCGTATTGCCGCGCCGGTGATTATTCGCCAATTAGGTAGAGTCATCGAAGAGCATTCCGCAGGACCTTACTATCAGGCCGCGGTGCTGATGAACTTCGGTGCAGGGATCGAGCGTGAAGTAGGCTTTATCGCTCAGGACCGCACGGTTGAATTGGGCAGTTGGATGCCCGAACATCATTTGCGCGCAGCAGATTTTATTGACCGCTGTTCATCTCGGGCAATGCCGATTGTCAGCTTTATGGACACGCCAGGGGCAGATCCACGAGAAGAAGCCAACGCTAACAATCAAGCCCACAGTATTTCTCGGCTAATTGCCGAAATGAGCAATGTTGACGTCCCTAATGTCGGTCTCGTTTATGGTATCGGCTATTCCGGTGGCGCTATTCCATTGGCCGCGAGTAATGTCATTCTTTCATTGCGAGACGGGGTATTCAGCACCATCCAACCGGCGGGTTTGGCGAATATTGCGCGTCGTCTGAATCTATCGTGGCAGGAATGTGCCAAGTATGTGGGGGTATCGCCTTACGAGCTATATGCCCAGGGTAATATCGACGCCATTGTGGATTTCAGTCCCGCTGATGGCATAGAGCAACTTGAAAATCTGCGCTTGGCGCTGATTCACAGCATCATGAATGTTGAATCGCGGACCAAGGAATTTGTGGCGGAAAATCCATACATCATGGATCACTATCGCCAAAGTTTAATGCGCTATCTAAAGCCTTCTGAGCAGTTGCAAGCAATGCAGAGCTCGGCATCGTTGGCGCTGACGCGCAACCCTACGGAATATTTGAATGTGTTTGGCGTGGCGTTCCGGTATCTGCGTTACCTGCAGGTGCGTAAGCGGATAAAAGCCACGAGTACCCAACAATATGGCCGCTTAGCAGAGCAAGAGGTGCCCTCGGGTGAGTTGCACACTCGTGCGGACCGCGAGCGTCGCCAGACCTTTTTGTATTGGCTGCAGGATCCGGATCGGGTGGTATACGACGAGTCATTATCAAAGGCTTGGCGGAACTACCAAGATAAGCGTCAAGCGATGAATGATGAGCGCGGTCGTATTGCGCAAATGATCTTCGGTGAGCCCAAGCAGAACTACGAAAATGCCAGAGCAAATCTGCTTTCCTCGGTGGGGGTGTTTTTATACAACCGCTGGAAGAAAGAGGCCCGGGGAAATCTAGAGGCGTTGCAGCAGTACCTGCAGGACGATGTATCGACACGACAAATTCTGCAGGTTAGCGATATTGCTGATGCCACAGGCCTTTTGAATGCCATTATCAGCGACGCTGAGCTAAAAGCTTTGCTCTACGAACAGTTCTCCCATGAAGGTCGTAAGTTGCTGGACGCGGGCCTGGTAGAGGGCACAGTATCTGGCTTTGTTGCCAAGCAATTGGTGGCTGAACTGAATATGTTAATTGCCAGTGGAGCACTGGCAGAAGCGGCCGGTGGAGCATCGATGGCCGCTAATAGGCGCTTTCTGAGTGAGCGTTTGCCATCTCACATACCGCCCCAAGTGGTGGGGGTGAAACCCGTCGTGCTTGCCGAGTTGTCGGTCTTAGACATCTTGCTGAATGAAGAGTTGCGTGCCGATTTTATTTTAGAATGCCAAAACCTGCTGCTCTTTGATTCCGTCTACGATGCCGTGATTGGCAGCCTGGATTCCATAGCGGCAGAAGCTCAAGCCAATCAGGCCCTATCTCAAGCGTCATTATCGCGCCTACTAGACCAAACTCTGGGGCAAGGCGCAGATGCCGGTGCGGCGCGGCAACGCCTGTTTGATTGGCATCAGCGGGTAATAAAGATGCCTAAGGGTGCAGACTTTTTCCGTGCGGTAGAAGAATGGAAAAAACTCAGTTTTGCGCATTTGGCGGACGCGTTATTTGTTGTTGTTACTCATGTATTCAGCGTTTTGACCCATTCGTTGATTACCTCCGAGCGCGACGGCAAGACGTATCAGGGAAAGATTGCGCCGCGCAATATCGGGCGCCGCAAAGATTTCTGGAACCGTTTGGATATGGCCTACAACGACCTGCAAATGCAGGACGTGTTGCGGGTAATTCGCAGCGATCGGCGCTTTACCTATAACGATATCATTGAGCAGTTCTTTGATCGCTGGGAGCCATGCTTCGACGATCTTTTGAGTTCGGACCCGTGCTCATTTCCGGGATTTCGCGTATCTATTGAAAGTGCGCTAAACAAAGGCTTGCCACCCTGCGGAGTAGTTACAGGCTTTGCTGATGTGAAGTCCTTGCCCCAGACACGGGTTGGTGTGGTGCTGTCAAATGTGCAGTTTCAAGCCGGTGCGTTTGATATGGCCAGTGCGGAAAAAGTCATCCGGCTGTTACTTGAGTGTGCAGAACAACACTTACCGGTGGTGTGTTTCATCTCGTCTGGAGGTATGCAGACCAAGGAGGGCGCAGGAGCACTGTTTTCAATGGCTGCTGTAAATGATCGCATTACCCGATTCGTTCGCGATCACGACCTACCGATAATCGTTTTTGGTTATGGCGATTGTACTGGCGGTGCCCAGGCAAGTTTTGTAACCCATCCGCTGGTGCAGACCTATTACTGGTCAGGCACCAGTATGCCCTTTGCCGGGCAGATCGTTGTGCCCTCTAATCTGCCGTTGCGCTCGATTTTGTCGAATTATCTGTCGGCTAATGAAGGCTCGATGCAAGGCTTAGTGAAACACCCCTTTTATACCAACATCGATGAGTCGCTGCGCGGTGTTGATGCTGCAATTCCGGTGGCCGACGAAAGCGTAGAAGAAGTAATGACGCGGATTCTGCAGGGCCGCTTGGTGAATCAACGACCTGTAGTGGTTGCGCATCGACCGGTATATACCGACCGCGATCTAGTGCGCCCAGTGCGTAAGGTACTGATTCACGCCCGCGGGTGTACCGCGGCGAAGCTAATTCGGATTGCCCAGCAGCAGGATATTCAAGTGATCTTGGTACAAAGCGACCCGGATATGGAGTCTGCCGCAGTTGATCAACTCACCGATAACGATACGTTAGTGTGTATTGGTGGCAACACGCCGGATGAAAGTTATTTGAACGCCCAGAGCGTGCTTAATGTGGCGGAGAATCAAGGTGCCGATAGCCTGCATCCAGGCATCGGCTTTTTGTCGGAAAATTCGGGTTTTGCGGAGCTCGTTCGCTCCCACGGCATTAATTTTATCGGGCCGCCAGTAGCCAGCATGGAAACCATGGGCAACAAGTCCAATGCCATCAATACCGCGTTGCGTTTGAATGTGCCGGTGGTTCCAGGCAGCCATGGAATTATGACCGATGCTGATCGTGCCGCCGAAGTCGCAGCCGAGATTGGCTACCCTATACTGATCAAGGCGGTACACGGCGGCGGTGGTAAAGGCATTCAAGTGGTAGAGAGCCCCAGCGAATTCCAGCAACTTTTCCACCGCGTAGGTATTGAAGCGCGCAATGCATTCGGTAATGGTGACGTTTATCTTGAAAAATATGTAACGTCGCTGCGGCATATTGAAGCGCAATTGTTGCGTGATACTCATGGGCATACCCATGTATTGGGTATTCGAGACTGCAGTGTGCAGCGCGATAAACAAAAGGTAATTGAAGAATCAGCCTCAACCACTTTGCCTGAGCATTTGTTACAGGAAGTACTGCGCTCCACCGCGGATATCGCCAACGAGGTAGGTTATGTTGGGGCGGGCACCGTAGAGTTCATCTATGACTTAGCCGCTGATGCAGTCTATTTTATGGAGATGAATACCCGCTTACAGGTGGAGCATCCGGTCACCGAGTGGGTCAGTGGGGTGGACATTGTGGCTCAGCAGTTCCGCATCGCCGCTGGTGAATCCATTGCGGATCTTGCAGTACAAAATAACGGCTATGCGATGGAAGCGAGGATTAACGCTGAACGTATTTCCAAGCAAGGCGATGGTGGCCTCGCGTTCCGTCCGCACCCCGGTAAGATCGAAGAGTGTCACTTTCCGCAAGAAGAGGGCGTTGAGATTATCGCCGCTGTTGGTCCGGGCAAGTTCATTTCTCCGTACTACGACAGCATGGTTGCGCAGATTATTGTCCACGCCGAGAGTCGCGACGCCGCGGCAGCAAAGCTTGCGGATTATCTGGGTCGCGTTAAATTGACCGGTATTTGTACAAATATTCCGCTGCTGCGGAAAATATTGGCTGACGAGGTTTTTCTGGCGGGCGTTTACGATACAAACTACTTGCCTGAGTTGCTGCAGCGTACAGACATTGACGGGCTTATTGAGGCTATAGAACTGGGGTCCGGAGCCGCCGACTCGGGGATTGATCTTGACAGTCTGCGCATTGAAGCAAGTGACGAGCTAAAGGTGCTGGCGCCGGCAACGGCAATTTTTTACAGCACGCCGTCGCCTTCGGAGCCTGAGTATGTGAGCGTAGGTGATGAGATCGCACTGGATCATACATTGTGTCAGCTTGAGGCGATGAAGATATTTAGCCCGCTGTGTCTGGCAGACTTCAATGCCGACGGTGATCTATACGATCCATCAAAGCGTTATCAGGTCACGCGCATCAATATGAGCAATGGCCAGCAGGTCAACGTAGGCGACCTATTGTTTGTTGTGAAACCTGTTTAGGCCATAAAACCAGCTGAGCGTATAAGTTGATAGCTGCCTTGCAGGATGCAGATCGTGCCAGTTGCTAAGATTATTTGCCCGCTAACCCGCTGAAAACGTTGATCATCCCAGCGTGCTAACAGCCATGTGCCTAGGCGTGTCCCTATTACCGCAGCGATCGCTGCCGCGAGAAATAACCAATTAGGTAGCGGCGTAGCAACGCTGATGATTGCGCCATAATAAAAAATGCGTAGCAGGTGACCGATGGTTTGAGTGAGCGCTTTGTTTGCCACGACTGTTTGGCGGTCCAAGCCACTGTTGAGATAAAACAGATCCAATAATGGGCCCGCAGCGCCTGCAAGTAACTGCGCAGAGGTAACGCTGAAACCGCAGATGATGTTGGATGCTGGGCGGGTAATATTGAGTGCGCTAGATTTGGGCTGTAGTCGCGCAAGCCACGGGAATAAACCCACCAAGATCAGCACCACGCTGGCCTCGGGGACGAATAGCAAGGTACTGAAGCCCGCGACTGCAACACCTGCACCTAAGATGTAGCCCGGTAATAGCCGCCACATTAAATGCTTACGAAGAATCAGTGTGCGGGATCCGTTAGCGGTGAATTGCGTTATACCGTGCAAAACCATGGCGCTGCTCACGGGCAGTATGTTGACCAGCACCGCCATCAAAACCACGCCACCGGCCATGCCGACCAACCCAGATAAGAGGCTGGTCGCAAGGGCGCTGATGATAATGAGTCCATACATTAGAAAACAAAAGTACTGCTCAGTGGTTGCCTAATAAAGAGATTGTGCGGAATATGAATCATTCTAAAAACGACTGATCCAGACAAATGATTGAAAATTTAGAAACATTGGTGACGCTGTCTAAAACCGGCACGATGATGGAAGCCAGCACTGCTATGCGTATCTCCCAGTCTGCGGTGAGCAAGCGTATCGCGGCTCTGGAGCGTTATTACGACCGCGAACTGATAGAGCGGCATGGTCGTAGGGTAGTGCTTACCCACCACGGCACCCGCCTAGTCGAACGGGTGACGCCGCTACTGTCGGAATTGCGCAGTGTGTTTTTAGAAGATAACGCGTTGCGTAAGGGTAAGATTATTCTGGGCGTCTCCGAGGCGATCCTGGCCAGCTGGGGACCGCATTTTTTTGCGCAAATTCGGCAACGCCTGCCTGAGGTGGAGTTCGAGTTTCATGCCCAGCGCTCGCCAGTGGTTTTAGACCGTCTTCGATCGGGTGAATACATGGTAGGGATTTGCACCGGTAGCTCCGATGCTGATACAGATTTAGTGTCCGAGGTCATTCGTCACGAACCCATGGTCATAATCCCTTCGGGCCTGGAGCCTTTGAAATATAAACTGGGTAAACCCTTACAGGTGCTGACAATTGAGTCGCGCTCTGGTGCCTGGGGTTCTATTGAAGAAAACATGCAGCGGCTGAATCTCGACCGAGTGGTATCGTTAGAATCATTTTTTGCTGTAGCGCAAATGGCTCTGTCTGGTTTCGGTCATGGCTTGGTGCCTATCGGTGTGGCGCATACCCTCGGCATTGATGATAAGGCTCTAATAAAGTTACCGCGCAATCAAGCTGCGCGGCCAACCCTTACCCGGCCGGTGCGTTTCGTTGCGCGTAAGTCTATGTTCGCCCAAGCACTGGTGCGCAGTTTTTATGCCGAGGCATCACTCCATGCGGCCGCAATGGACAGTGATTGACGACATAGCAGCGGCGAACGGCCGCGGCGAAATGCTAAGCAGCGGCGCGCGCGCGGCACAGATTAGCCAGTCCACGCACCCATAGGGGATCGGCGTTTAAGCACGGTACCAGGTGGAAGGTTTCGCCGCCGGCGTCGAGAAATGTCTGGCGGCCCTGTATGCCAATCTCTTCCAATGTCTCTAAGTTGTCCACTACGAAGGCCGGCGACGCGACCACCAAATGCTTAATGCCCTGACTAGGTAATGTTTCCAGAACTTGGTCAGTATACGGACTAAGCCAGGGCAGTGGTCCGAGCCGGGATTGAAAGCTGACGCTGTATTGATCTTCAGACAGACCAATATGCGCGGCGATATTCGTGGATGTGGCATACACCTGATGGCGATAGCAGGTGCTGTGTGCGGCAGAAGGTATGTTGCAGCAGCCCTCCTTCTGCAAACAGTGGTTGCTGGTTGGATCAGCTTTGCGCAGGTGTTGTTCCGGTAGGCCGTGGTAGCTCAACAGCAGATGGTCCCACTGATCGGGTAGGTTTTGTTTGATCAGTTCGCCCCAGGCTTGGCTATGCTCGTCGGCGGCGTAGAAGGGCGGCAATACAGAATGGCGCATGGATTTAGGCAGGGCTTTTTCAACAGCATGCAGTGAAGTCGATACCGTTGAATCGGCATGTTGCGCGTACAACGGCACGACCACCACATGCTCGACGCCTTGGGCGGCCAGTTCGTCAACGCCGGATTGAATGCTTGGCTGGCCGTAGCGCATGCTCAGAGCAACGGGCGCTTGCAGTTCATTAGCGACTTCTTGGGCCAATTTTTGACTACCCGTTAATAACGGCGAACCGGCATCCGTCCATATCGATGCGTAAGCCTCAGCGCTCTTGTGCGGTCGAAACGGGAGTATGAATCCGTAAACGATCAGGGCGCGAATGATCGTTGGTGCCGACAGCACGAACGGGTCCATTAGGAACTCGCCAAGATAGCGTCGCACATCAGCGACATCGGCAGAGTCAGGAGTGCCTAAATTAATCAGCAGAAAGCCGGTCTTGTCATTTGTATGAGCGTGCATCATTCGCCTAGTTTTGCAGATTTATAGCAACAAAGACCCGGTAAATCGTGGCCCGGGTGTGGGAGACGCGATAGTATCTGCGCTCCCTTAGCCAAGCAACTGGACACAACCGTGACGCTAATTCTCGACTACGAAGCCGGCAACCTTGCGAGCGTAAAGCGCGCCTGCGCGCATGTCGGTATGGCAGCAGAATATTGTGCGGACCCGGACCAATTGCGGCGCGCAGAGCGAGTGATTTTTCCCGGGGTTGGTGCCGCAGGTAGTGCTATGCAAAGCCTTCGTGCACGTGGTTTGGACGAGGCTTTGCGGGAAGTGATCAACAGTGGTACGCCAGTGCTGGGAATTTGCCTAGGCATGCAGGTATCACTGACACACTCGGAGGAAAACGATACGGCGACGTTGGATTTGATCCCTGGCGTGGTTCGACGTTTTGCCTTTGACCAGCCGGATCTAAAGGTGCCCCATATGGGTTGGAACGAAGTCCGCATTGTGCAAGAACATCCGGTATTGGCAGATATTCAACCCGGCGATGAATTTTATTTTGTGCATAGTTATTTTCCTAAGCCCCAAGATAGCAAGGCGGTGCTTGCAGTCACTGACTATGAGGGCGACTTCACCTGTGCGATTGGCAAGGACAATTATATCGGCACCCAATTCCATCCGGAGAAGAGTGCCCAGGTGGGCTTGCGGTTGCTGGCAAATTTCGCAACATGGAATGGCCAATGTTAAGTAAGCGTGTGATTGCCTGTTTAGATGTGCGCAACGGTAATTTGGCCAAGAGCGTTAAATTTGTCGATACCAAAGATATTGGCGACCCTGTGGCCAAGGCGCGTGAGTATTACCTAGATGGCTTGGATGAACTGGTCTTTTATGACATCACAGCATCCAGCGATAAACGCAATATCATGTTGGATGTGGTCGAAGCCGTGGCCAGCGAGGTGTTTATTCCGCTGTCTGTAGGGGGTGGTGTGCGCAGCGTTGCAGACGCCACGGATTTACGTTTAGCCGGCGCAGAAAAAATCAATGTGAATTCTGCCGCTGTGCAGCGTCCAGAACTGATCAATGAATGTGCCGAGGCAATTGGTAATCAGAACATTGTGCTATCGATGGATGTTTTACGTACCGAGGTCAGTGCAGCATTGCCAAGCGGCTACCAAATTGTCATTAACGGGGGGCGCACGAACACCGGCAGAGATGCCTTGGCCTGGGCATTAGAAGGCGAGCAGAGAGGTGCCGGAGAACTTGTAGTGAATTCGATTGACGCAGACGGCACCAAGGACGGCTACGAACTTACGCTTACAGCGATGATTGCCAGAGCTGTGCGCATACCCGTAATCGCCTCCGGAGGCGCGGGTAAACCGGAGCATCTATATCAAGTTTTAACCGAAGGTGGTGCTGACGCGGCGCTTGTTGCGTCCATGGTGCATTACGGTGATTACACGGTGGGCGAACTCAAACGGTATCTGCATGACCGTGGTTTAAAGATTCGCCTAGGTTAGCGCAACTCAAGAAGTGCAGAGGCCGACAAAACGGTGATTTTGCGAATCAACAATGTAACTAAGGAACGAACCTAATGAAGGCAATCCAAGTAGACGGTGAAGATTTGGTATGGGCGGATTTTGCGCCGTCTGATTGCACGGCAGGTGCCGTAAAGATTCGCGTCCACGCGACGGCCATCAATCGAGCAGATTTGTTGCAGCGCGCGGGAGGCTACCCGCCACCGCCAGGCGCCAGCCCGATAATGGGTCTAGAGTGCGCGGGCGAAGTTGTTGAAATTGGCGAGGGGGTGCAGCGTTGTAAGGTTGGCGATCATGTTTGCGCGCTGCTGGCGGGTGGAGGCTATGCGGAAGAAGTCATTGTTCCCGCAGGTCAGGTGCTCCCGGTGCCTAACGGCTTGAGTATGGTTGAAGCTGCCGCGATACCCGAAGTATTTGCAACCGCTTACCTTAATCTCTATATGGAAGGCGCTCTTCAGGCTGCGGAAAAAGTCATCGTGCATGCGGGTGCCAGTGGCGTTGGCACTGCGGCTATTCAACTCCTCGCGCAGAGCAATAATCCGGTTTTCGTCACTGTGGGTTCTGCTGCAAAGCTGCAAAACTGTATTGAGCTGGGTGCGGCAGCTGGGTCTGTACGACATGAAGGATCATTTGCCGACGCCGCTCGGCAATGGGCCGATGATGCTGGGGTTGATGTGATCCTCGATCCGGTGGGTGGCCAATACTTGATGGACAATTTGAATCTGCTTGGCCTTGGTGGTCGTTTGGTGCTTATCGGTTTGATGGGTGGTGCTGTAACAGAGATAAATTTGGCATTGTTGATGGGCAAGCGTGCGCGAGTGGTTGGATCAACCTTACGCGCGCGGCCGATCAGCGAAAAGGCGGCTGTCATGGACCAACTGGCCAAGAACGTTTGGCCGGGCATCGAAAGTGGTGCGATTAAGCCGATTATTGAGGCTGAATTCCCCATACAGCAGGTTGCTGAGGCCCATGCATTAATGGCGTCGAATAATACCGTCGGAAAGATTGTGCTGACCGTGTGAGCAACTGCCCAGGTTGATTTCTTAACCCTGTAAGGGTGATTTGCTGGCCGACATTGGTTTACGGATTCGGCAAGCTTGGGGTATATATCTAATACCGTGCACCGATCTATGCCTGCTTA
>CAJXAC010000020.1 GCA_913050035.1 uncultured Gammaproteobacteria bacterium
TTAATGAAAATTTTACAAAAAAAGTAAAAAACAAAAATGTGCTAGACACTGCACTAAAAAACTGGCAAAAGAAATATGAAAACATAGGATGCGTAACATCAAGTTATACGCCGAAATACGAGATTTTAGTCCATCGTAGATTGGGCTGTCTCAGCAAAAGTTACATGTTAGAGGCCGTTCGTCATAAATCAATTCGCGGCCTTGAAAAACTAGATAAAAAGAAAATTGAAGAATGCATAGGAATGGGTAGCGGTCTCCCGTGTATGGGCTGTCAAGCCAAGGCAAACGCCCACGTATTATCGAGAAGAACAAGGGGCCAAGCCAATGACAGTACATACAGAAATATACCAAAATCATTACCAATGCAAACTGAAATAGACATTGCTACTGATACGTTTGGTCCGTTTACACCAAATTATCAAGGTATTAGATATGCACAAATTTTCATAAATACCAGCAGCAGAATGGCATGGTTGTATCCTATGCGAGCGCGTAGTGAATATCCATTTGCATTGAAACAATTCCTGCTTGATTACAAGTCCAATTATCCATCTAAAACAAGACCGGTCATATATCAATCTGATTATCAAACCACCTTTCAAGGTACAGTAGATGGAAAAATAGACATTATACGCTCAGACAGAGCACCAGAATTATCATCAGAAGAGGTGAATCTTATTTTGAGTGATTATGACATAAAACACTTGAAAACAATAGCATATACATCAATAATGAATGCAAAAGCTGAAAGAGCTATTCAAACTTTGAATAAAATAGCGATTTCACAATTAGCAAATGCGAATCTAACAACAGAAGAATACAAATTATGTTACTGGAAAAGTTTAAAACATGCAGTCCATGTTTACAACATAAGGCCGCATCGCAGTTTAGGATATCAAACTCCGTATTATGCACAAACAGGTGTAATTCCCCACATAGACTGGATCAGGACGTGGGGGAGCACTGCATTTGAGCATTTAAAAATACAACAACGGATGACTTCAAGCTCGTTGTCGAAGTCCATTTGTTGGGGTCTGCCTACGTCACCCACGCCGCTTGGCCTTTTATGTATGAGCAGAACTACGGAAGAATAATCCTCACATCGTCGGTTTCGGGGATTTTCGGACAGTTTGGTCAGAGTGCTTATGGTGCAGCGAAAATGGGCATGCTGGGACTAATGAATGTTCTAGCATTAGAGGGCAGATCCCATGGGATCAAAATAAACTGCCTCTCGCCTGGTGCCGACACTCGAATGACGGCACTAGATAAAGAGCTTGGTATTGATGCAGATAAACCAAGACCTTACTCTCATCCCAAACTGGTAACACCAGTAGCCCTATTCTTGGCCAGCGATGACGCTCCTACTGGTATGGTTATCCATGGACTAAGTGGCAGATATTTACGCTCGGAAACCTTTGCCAACAAAGGTATATCCCTTGACCCAGACGCCCTCGCGGAAGATCTGATGAGTAACATTGAGGACGTTTTAGACATGTCTAGCGCTAAAGCGCTTGCCGAGCCGGGCAATATCTCGTTATTGGGAAGCTGATAAAAAAGGCGCTTTAATTTACTAGCTTAACCTGCCCGCTCACCTTGCTGCTCTTATCGCCACGATCAATGGATAATCTTTCAACGCTGAGTCCTTGTGTGGTTTCTAACAAAGAAAGCCACTGTAGGACTTGATCAAATTGCTGCTCTTGTAAGGAGATGCTAACGCCTCCATCGGACTCTGGTTGCAGCCTGTCGAGTTTGAGTTGGTTTTGGTTTGCGGCGTTAGTAATGCTGGGTATTAATGCCGGTGAGCTATTGCCACGAACTGGTTGTCTTGCGCTTTGTCTTAACGCTTCTTGGTTCAAGACGATCCATTCAGACAGCGCTAATTCGGTAACGTAGCGTGCTTGTTGGTCTTGGCTGTAGTCGCTAAGCGGTTTCCACACTGCTGTATAAATAATGGTGGCTGCGATAAGTGCGGCTAAGATCTTTATGATCAGTCGATCTGTCGGCGATTTCGCTGCATACCATTGGCCTATACTGCCTTGCTGCAACTGAGCTATCAGATTTTGTACGGTACTCATTTTATGTACTTCGCTCGCAGTCGTGCACTTATGCCGCCGTCTATTGATCCCGCGCTGACCACGTCTATATCGACACCCCGGCTTTTTAGTTCGGTCTGAATCTGATCTACCTGATCGTAGCCTTTGAGCTCCATTTCAATGGTCATTTCCTCTTTATCTTGTAGATAGGACAGTGACTGAACGCTGCCCTTACTACCGAATATTGGCGCAGTGTCGCCAAGCAACTGAACAAAACTCATAGGCCCCACGCTAACCTGCTGTCCTTGGCTTCTTAGCTTGCCCTCGAATCGACGTCGGAGCTGTGCCGCAGTTATGGGCACCGAGTCTTGGGGAAATAGCTCCACGTAGCGGTTTCTGTTGTCCGCGGCCAATTGTTCTGCCTGATAGGATGACCACATGCCTTGGACGCCGAGTCCTGCGATGTAAATTACCACCCAAACCGCAGCCAGCTTTGCCAGCATGGTGAGGTCTTGCTTGCTGCCCGTTTTCTTATTTGCTACCCCATAGGGGCCTTGAAATAGATTGATTGGCTTGCGTCTGGCGTATCGCTCAACCAAGAATTTAGCGACGTTATTCTGTTGCTCTACCGCAACTTCGGCGTCTAACTGACTGCGCTCTAGATCGGACAGTTCATCGCCCACTGTTATTAATTGAGTGACGGATAGATCTTCCAGCAGCCCAATGAGCTCTTCTCGCTCTACGGTCGCACTTGATTGCTCATATACCGCGGTGGCCTGATGGTCATTCAGAAATACGGTGCAGTCTTCGGTTGCGGATGCTAACTGAGCTTCACTGACCAGCACATCAGCAGCAATATCGTACGTGGCTAACCAGTCTCGCCAACCAGCTATTTGAGTATGATCAATAAGCGCACAGTGGATAGTTTGCCCGGCCTTTATGGCTCCGGGGACGATATGCATATCCTCGATGTCTGCCGCCACATACTCTTCTAATGCGTAAGGTAACGCCTGGCGTATTTGGTTACTGTTGCGACCTGGCACCTGACACGACAGCTGCAATACCTGCTCAGTAGGAATAACCACAACGATATCGGCGCTCGCCAACACCTCGCCTTCTAACGAATCTAAATGCTGACCCAGCGTTCGCCCTGTTGCCTGACCCTGAGCGACGATCTGGTCTTGGCGCGCTACCACCCACTGCAGCGCATAATCGGCTTCCGAATTAGCGCCTGCAGCAACGTCCACATTCTGCTGGTCAGCCGCATTGTCTAAAATTCTAAGTAGTAGCGTTGTCATTACTCGGCTTCCGTGGAGGCCTCTATGGTTAATGATGAGCGGAATAGTTTAGCAAAGTCTCGCTGCAGCACGGTGACTCGTCCATCTGATTCATTCCGCACTAAATGGGAATACAGCGTCACGGAGCCCTCTCCTACCACTGCTTGTACATGCAGGCCGAAATGATCACTGCTGACCGTAAGATCATCGGCGATAGCTGAGAACTCTGGGTGGTCGCGTACAAAATCGGTAACGCTGGTGTAGGCGCGTTCTGTCATTGTAATGGCTTCAGCACTGCCAACGCCAATGCCGTCATCTAAAGTCGCCAATGTTAATGTGTTAGCGGTATTCACATTTATCTTGTTGTCGGTAAAAGGTAACAAGCAGACGAATGGCAGCAATTCCTTTACTTGTTCGGGCTTTGCAATATCCAGTAGGTACAGTTCGGAAACATGGGAAATTTTGCTATTCGGTGTTCGGTACGGCGGGTATTTGCCTAGATAGCTATTGTCCTCGGCACCAAATCCTTGAACTTTGCTGTCCCGATCAACCCAGTCGCGCACGTTGTCTGCCAAAGCCTCGTCAATCTGCAACTCTCTAAGCATACGCTTCAGGCGTTTAAGGGTGCGCTTTAAAACCACCTCGTCGTTAGAGGCTAAGGCGTTTAAATTTAAACACCCATTTAGGTCTCGAACCTGGGTTTCCATATAGCCGATATCATCCAACTCAAAGGGCGGAAGTTGCTTAGCCCAGGGCTCTCCCAAGTGATCGATCTTAGGATCTGAACTCTTATGGTCCTGGAACAGTACCTGCCGAGCTAACGCCTCCGCACCATAGGCGTACTGTAACGCTTGGTTTTGCTCAAAAGTCGCGCGGTGATGGTGCACTACAAGGTTGTGGTCCTCGAGCAGGCGCGTGGTGATCGCTACCAATACCGCCACAACCAGCAGCACACTAATCAGCGCAATACCCTGCTGTTTAACTTCAGCTGTTGGTGGCAAACGCTTATACACTGGGCACCTGCCAGATCCGCTCGATCATCCCGTAGGGCGCGATTTCCGCCCGGACTAGAATCGCCGCCAGATACAATGCCTCACCCTCTTCTGTTACCACATTAGCTTCAGGGTCCAATGGCCACTGCCGGTGCTCATTACCTAGCTGATCAACGGCGAAGAATTCGATCGCCTCCACGTCTTCCAACAGGGTTTGATAAGCCGGTTCTGCATCGTAACTGCGGTCAAGGGTCAGCCAATAACCGCGGATAATTTTTTCATCCTGCCAGCGATAGCCAACCCGCTGTACTTCTGAGCGTGGTTGCCTAAGGGGGTTACGCCAGCCCACTCGGGAGAACTCGATCGCACCCTGATCGCTGACTATAAGGGCCGGCAGCTCCTCGCCCTGGGCGTCTCTAATTTTGCGGCGGCTCAGTTGTACGATATCTCGCTGCAGCACCCGCATGGCGCGGTGGATCTCAGCCAACCTCTGGCCGCGGTCTTGGAGATTATTTTGATTGTCTATGCTTTGGGAAAGCAGGCGTGTGCTAAGCAGACCCACAACCGCGAACACCAACAGTGCGACTAGTATCTCTACCAGGGTAAAGCCCAGTGTTTTGTTTGAGCCGCGCATCTTTTTAGTTGCGACCTATAAACGCCGTCATATGCTCGAACGGGCCAATCTTTTCCCCGTCCTGTAGCTCGAAAACATCTACCTCTACCCGGTGCAGCATGGGGGTGTCAGTTTTTGAAATCTTCCGCTCCACTAACCACTGACGATTTGCCATATACAAACGATTAGTTTTGCGACTCTCTGTGATCGGCTTGCCAATTTCTTGCCGCTGCGCCAAGCGCAAGCGTGTCAATTCGTTCGCGGCCACCCAATTAGCTATGGTTCTGCGCTCGAGGGCGTACATCTGGTTAGCGACACCGCCTGTAGCGGTAGCTACAGTAGTGCCGACGACGCCAATAATGACCACCGCCAAAAGCATTTCTATTAGGGTGAAACCGCGCATCTGTTAGCGCTCCTTAGGCTCGGCTTGCACGCGGGAAAAACCGTCGCTTTCCAATAACCATACTCTGGACGGATCACCGATGGGATGAAGGGTCAGTTCGAACGGCGTTACTTCGCCGCTGGAAAAGAAAATGATATCGGGCAAGATCTGCTCTTCGCTGCCCATCTCACCTTCGTATTCCTCAACTTCAGCGGCCATTTGCACCTCGCTCGCGAAGGCCTCAGCATTAAACGGACGCAATCCGTAAGGTGCCCAAGTTTGATTCAACTCATCGAATTCGGCGAATTCATACTCGCCTTCGGCAATGTAGAGGCCCCACTCTTTATTGCGCTGTAATGCCCTATCTCGGGCTAATTCTATGCGCTGAGCCATGCGGTGTGCGAACCCTTCCATTGCTTGGCTGCGGCCGCTGCCAATAAATGAGGTGCCGATCATCCCGGCCATTACAGCAACAATGGCAACCACCACAAGTAGCTCGATCAAAGTAAAGCCGAGTGCTCGCTTGCCTGTTTGTAGCCGATTCATCACCCTTCGGAGCGGTTAACTTCTTAGAGGTCCCTCAGACGGATATCCGCAGCGGTGCCCTCACCGCCTTCTGCCCCGTCGGCACCAAGGCTGTAGAGGCTTACTTGACTGTCGAAGCGTTCATAAATGTAAGGTGAGCCCCAGGGGTCGGTAGGTAGCTTTTTAATGTAGCCATCTGGATTCCAGTTTTTCGGTTCTGGAAATCCCGCAGGTCGGGTCACTAACGCCTCTAGTCCCTGCTCGGAAGATGGATAGTTGAAGTTATCAAGGCGATATACATCAAGCGCTGCTGACAAGGTTCGTATATCGGTTTGCGCGGCCTGTACCCGGGCGGTGTCCGGCCTAGATAACAGCTGTGGTACGACCACCGCGCCGAGGATACCGAGGATTACAATAACCACTAAAATTTCTATAAGTGTGAACCCTGCATTACGCGGTAAATATGTAGATCTATTATTCATCTTAGCCTCTCCATCGGCTTAAACCATTTGGTTCATACTTAACATAGGCAGCATGACCGCCATTACAATAAACAAAACAATCCCGCCCATTATAAGCAACATGGCGGGTTCAATAAGCTTTAGCACTGCGCCCAATATGCGCTCCACTTCTTTTTGCTGGAACACCGCGACCCGGCTCAACATTTCGTCAAGCTCGCCGCTTTGCTCACCGGCGGCGATCATATGCAGCATCATGGGCGGGAATTGACCGATTTCTTCGAGGCTGGTTTTTAACGCCACCCCTTCGCTAACGGTCTGGGTGGCTTTAACCAAACCTTTTTGCAACCAAGTATTACTCACCACATCACCAGCAATTGCCATAGCGTCCACTAGCGGAACGCCAGAGCGGGTCAATATTGATAGCGTATTAGTGAAGCTGGCGGCATTGGAATTACGGGTAACCCGGGCAATCAGGGGCAACCTAAATTTGAATTTATCCCACTGCAGTTTCGGCTGCGGGCGACTCAACAGCCATCGAATCAATACTACAGCTGCTGCAAATAGCCCCAGCAGTAACCACCAGAATTTAGCTAGGAAGTCTGATAAATCAATCAAGATCAGAGTAAACCACGGCAACTGTTGGCCGGAATCAATAATGACATTGACCATATCCGGCACCACATAAACCATCAGCGCACCAACAATAAAAAAGGCCAAAATCAGTACTGCAATGGGATAAAACAGTGCGCCTTTTACACTACTGGTGGCTTCATATTGGCGCTCAATGTAGTCCGCCAAATTTTCCAACACCTTACTCAGATACCCGGACTGCTCGCCTGCCGCTACCGTGGAGCAGAACAGGGTATTAAAACTTCGAGGATGCTCGCGCAGGCTTGCCGCCAAGGTATAACCCTCTAATACCTTACTGCGCACCGCCATAATAAGAGTTGCTACCCGTTGTTTCTCTGTTTGTTCGGCAACTGCTTTGAGCGCTTCTTCAATGGGCATGCTCGACCCCACCAAAGTTGCTAATTGGCGAATAAACAACACTCGATCAAACGACGATAACCCTGTGCTGAAATCAAATCCGGCGGTGGCGGATGACTGGCTATTCGTAGAGCTTTCAACCTGAGTGGGGATCAGATCTTTATCGCGCAACAGTTGTCGCGCGTGGCGGGCACTGTCGGCTTCTAAGACTCCGCGTTCTTGCCTGCCTTTGGGGTTCAGTGCGGTATATTCAAACGCGGCCATTACGGCACCCGACATAAGTGTTTTGTTTTCGCGCCTCAGTCACCCAAGCTCACCCGCATGACTTCGTTTACCGTAGTGATGCCCGCAAGTATTTTGCTTTTTCCGTCCGCGCGAATACTAGGGGAGTGCTGGCGGGCGTACCGTGTAAGCTCCTGCTCGCTGGCGCGGTCGTGGATCAATTGCCGCACGTTATCGTCTACTTCAAGCATTTCATAAATACCTGTTCGGCCGCGATAGCCGGTATGGGCGCAGGCTTCGCAGCCTTTGGCGGAATAAACCACTGCTTTTTGCTCTTGCAGAAACTCTAACTCGGCAGCTGTTGCCGGCCGTGATTCACGACAGTGCGGGCACAATGTGCGCACCAAGCGTTGGGCGAGCACCCCTACTAGGCTCGAACTCAATAAGAATGGCTCAACGCCCATATCCATTAAACGCGTAATTGCACCTACCGCGGTATTGGTATGCAAAGTAGACATTACCAGGTGCCCGGTAAGGCTGGCTTGCACCGCGATTTCTGCAGTTTCTAGATCGCGGATTTCACCCACCATCACCACATCCGGGTCTTGGCGCAAAATCGCTCTTAAGCCCCTGGCAAAAGTCATATCCGCCTTGTTATTGACCTGGGTTTGGCCGATACCGGGTAGGCTGTACTCGATCGGATCTTCAACCGTGAGAATGTTGATAACATCACTCTTAAGTTCCGCCAAAGAGCCATACAGGGTTGTTGTTTTTCCGGAGCCTGTGGGTCCGGTAACAAGAAATATGCCGTGGGGTTTATGTACGATGCCTTGTAGCTGGTTCAGGGTGTGGGCTTCTAGTCCCAGGCGGCTTAGTTGCAAGCGACCTGCCTGCTTGTCTAATAGGCGCATAACCACTCGTTCGCCGGCGCTCGACGGCATGGTGCTGACCCTTACATCCACCTCTCGGCCACCAATACGCAGCGAAATCCGTCCGTCTTGAGGCACGCGCTTTTCCGCAATATCAAGCTTAGCCATAACCTTGATACGCGATACGAGTAAGGGTGCCAGCTGTCGTTTCGGACGCACAACCTCGCGCAGCACGCCATCAACTCGGAAACGTACTAATAATTCCTGCTCGAAAGTTTCCACATGAACATCCGATGCGCTCTCGCGAATGGCTTCTGACAACAGCGCATTTATCAGCCGCACAATTGGCGCATCGTCTTGTTGGTCCAGCAGGTCCTCAGTTGTGGGCAGAGCATCCGCTAGACTCGCCAAGTCCATCTCATCGCCCATATCCTCGACCATTTGGCGGGCTTGGTTCGCATCTCGAGAATAGACATTTGACAGGGCTTCATCGAATTCAGCCTCATCTACCACTCGCACCTTTATCGAACGCTGAGCTACTCGCCTTAGTTCAGCAATCACGCTTAACCCTAACCGCTCTTTGGCGACGGCCTCTAAACTTCCTGATGCTGTTTCATTACCCGTCAACACCACACCAAAACGCCGGGCAAAGGCGAATGGCAGAGTGACAGAGGAATGCTCTGATGCGGTTTTTTGCGCACTGTCAGCTGCTGGTAACTCAGTAACGCCCAGCGGTTCTGTACTCGATTGATCTAGAGAACTGATTTCACTCATTGGTTATTCTCGTCTATGACAACAGGGACTGTTAAGTACAAGTAATTGGTAAGTTGCCACGATGAAGTTTAGCTAAAATTTTTGCCGCTTGGTCTTTTGCAAAACCGACATGCTTCGCCCTATATGATTATTGGCATAAGCCTCAGCGCGCAGATCATAGTATCATCCACCCAGTAGTAATGGAGCCTGGCTATTGGACTTTATTGGTAACCACATTATCTCTGTTGATCAGTTCAATCGTGAGGCAGCAGATCGGGTTTTTACGGTAGCAGATCGTATGCGCCCCTATGCAAACCGGCAACGCATTACCCGAGTACTGCAGGGGGCGATTCTGTCGAATATGTTTTTTGAGCCCAGTACGCGTACACGGGTTTCCTTTGGTTCTGCATTTAATCTGCTCGGTGGCGAAGTACGCGAGACCAGTGAGGTCAAAGCGTCGTCTCTGACCAAGGGCGAATCCCTCTATGATACGGCCAGAGTACTGTCTGGCTACAGTGACATTATCGTCATGCGACACCCAGAATCCGGCAGCGTTGCTGAGTTCGCTGAAGCCAGTCGGGTGCCGGTGATAAACGGCGGTGACGGGCCCAACGAACATCCCTCCCAGGCATTATTAGACCTGTACACCATGCGCACGGAAATGGCGGCCCATGGCCGTGGCTTAGACGGCATGACCATCGCGTTAATCGGCGATCTGCGATATGGCCGCGCGGTGCATTCGCTGTGCAAGCTATTGTGCCTGTACGATCAGATCACCCTACACTTGATCGCGCCACCTGAACTAAGCATTCCGGAAGATATTGCCAACGATCTCATTGCCGCAGGTCACCAAGTGCAGACCTTTACAGATCTCGCCGACGGAATACGCGATGTGGATATCATTTACGTTACCCGCACCCAGGAAGAACGCTTCCCGAGCCAACAGGATGCGGATAGATACCGGGGGTTATTTCGTCTTAACCAGACGATCTACACTCAGAACTGCGCACCCAATACAGTGATCATGCACCCACTGCCCAGAGATTCTCGGGAGCAAGCCCAAGAGTTAGATGATGACTTAAATCAGAATCCGAATTTGGCGATATTCCGCCAGACCGATAATGGCGTATTAGTGCGGATGGCGTTATTCGCCTTGGTCTTGAATGTGGTAGATGAGGTGGATAACCACGCTCAACCGGTCACGTGGTTTACTTCGAAGCGTTTGCCTAATTGACCGCCCCAACCCACTCTGGGTTGAGGCAGTCTTATAGGGCGAGATGGGCTAGATCAGCGACTCTAGTTCCGGCAGCGCCTGAAACAGATCCGCCACTAGGCCGTAGTCCGCAACCTGAAAGATAGGCGCGTCTTCGTCTTTATTGATGGCCACAATTACTTTGCTGTCTTTCATGCCCGCCAAGTGCTGGATCGCACCGGAAATTCCAACAGCAATGTAGAGCTCTGGCGCTACAATTTTACCGGTTTGTCCAACTTGCATATCGTTGGGCACGAAGCCCGCATCGACAGCTGCCCTTGAAGCACCGATGGCGGCACCCAACTTATCAGCAATGCCTTCAAGCAAGCTGAAGTTGTCGCCGTTCTGCATGCCGCGTCCACCTGAAATGATAACGCCTGCAGCAGTAAGCTCGGGTCGCTCGGATTGGGCAATTTCTTCTGATACGAAGGTTGAGATACCTGCATCCGCTACTTCAGACACGGCTTCAATTGACGCACTACCACCTTCTGCTGGTACTGGGTCATAGGCAGTGCCGCGGACCGACACTACCTTTACTGTATCATTAGCTCTTACCGTGGCAATGGCGTTACCAGCATAGATCGGGCGCTTGAACGTATCGGCGCTCTCAACACTGATGATGTCGGAAATTTGCGCAACGCCGAGGCTGGCTGCAACCCGTGGCAGGTAGCTCTTACCACTGGTGGTATGGGGCGCAAGAATGTGCGTATAGCCGCGAGCAATAGAGGTAATCAGCCCTGCCATGTTTTCAGCAAGCTGGTTTTCGTAGGCCGCATTGTCTGCAACCAGAACCTTATTAACGCCAGCAATTGCGGCGACCTGACTAGCGACAGCGTCTACACCGCTGCCCGCAACCAGTACGTCGATATCGCCGCCAATGGCTTGAGCCGCAGCAAGGGCGACCCCAGTCAGGCTCTTATTTTCTGTATTGTCGTGTTCTGCAACTACTAAAATGCTCATGCAATCACCTTCGCTTCATTCTTCAGTTTGTCGACCAATTGTTCGACACTCTCAACTTTGATACCCGCTTGTCGTTCAGCCGGCGCCTCGACGCTGAGGATTTCTACTGTCGGAGTGAGATCCACTCCAAGTTCATCTGGAGTTAACACATCCAGTGGCTTTTTCTTGGCCTTCATAATGTTAGGCAGCGATGCATAACGCGGCTCGTTAAGGCGCAAATCAGTGGTAACCATGGCAGGTAATTTGATTTCAAGGGTTTGTAAGCCACCATCCACTTCGCGAATCACTTGGGCTTTGTCACCGTCGATCGTGATTTCTGATGCAAAAGTTGCCTGAGACATACCCGTCAGCGCTGCAAACATTTGGCCGGTCTGGCAATTATCGTCATCAATGCTTTGCTTGCCGAATATGACCACACCAGCTTGCTCTCGTTCCTGCACCGCCTGTAATGCTTTGGCAATACCCAGGGGTTGGGCGTCCTGATCTGTCTCTACTAAGATGGCTCTATCAGCACCTAAGGCCAAACAGGTGCGCAATTGCTCCTGGCAAGCACCACTACCCACTGCTACGGCGATGACTTCTTCTGCCACGCCAGCTTCCTTCATGCGCACTGCTTCTTCTATACCGATCTCGCAAAACGGATTGACCGACATTTTCACGTTATTTAAATCAACGCCAGAATTGTCCGGCTTTACTCGCACTTTAACGTTGTAATCTACAACTCTCTTCACAGGTACGATCACTTTCATGGATCAATGGTCCTCAATTATCCCCACCGCTCTCTTATTCAGCAGCGCATAAATTATAGGGTTTACGTATTACCGTCGGGTTACTGTTGTTCAAACCCGACGCGGTTTTTGGGTTGCATTTAACCCTCAATTCTCGATCGCACGGTGCAATGCTCTACTTTAATGATCTAAAGCGACCACTCTCCAAAAGACGCATTATAAGCTGCCGAGATTTTGAGGACATATTGTCGCCAGCACGCAGTTCCAGGTCAAGGAAACGTAAAAAAACGGTATACTACGTTCCGATCGCAGTGGGTTAGTTTGAAGTTAAAGCCCTCCAGTAGAGGGCGTCATCTGCGCTCGATAATCCAGAGTAGAAAGTCAAGGAAAGTTGAATCATGTCCGAGCAAATACAACGTGAGTCCATGGAATTTGATGTGGTCATTGTCGGTGGAGGCCCCTCAGGGCTAGCTGCCGCTTGCAGGTTGATGCAGCTGAGCGAAACCAGTGGTCGAGAAATCTCTGTTTGCTTAGTGGAGAAAGCACCAGAGATTGGCGGCCATATTCTTAGTGGCGCTGTATTCGAACCAACGGCGCTAAACGAACTTTTTCCAAATTGGAAGGAGCTGGGGGCTCCCTTGGATAACCCAGTAACTGAAGACGATGTTTATTACATGGTTAACGACACGAATCGTATCAAGTTTCCAAGCTTTGCGGTTCCCGCAGACCTTCACAATGCTGGAAACTACGCGATCAGCCTCGGCAATTTATGCAGATGGTTGGGTGAACAAGCCGAAGCTCTGGGCGTGAATATCTTTCCCGGTTTCGCTGCAGCCGAAGTGTTGTATAACGAAAATGGTGCAGTCAAAGGAATTGCAACTGGTGACATGGGTATCAGTTCCGAGGGCGAACAAAAGGGAACATTTACCCCTGGCTACGAGTTGTTGGCTAAATACACGATATTTTCAGAAGGCTGTCGAGGACATCTCGGGAAACAATTAATCAAAAAGTTCAATTTGGATGAAAGCTCCGGAACACCGCATTATGGAATAGGCCTGAAGGAGCTGTGGACGATTGATCCCGAGAAGCACAAACCAGGGAAAGTGCTGCATAGTATTGGCTGGCCGTTGAATCACCTTCCGGGTGGAACAGGTGGGGGATCATTTCTCTATCACTTGCCCAATAATCAGGTGTCACTGGGCTTAATAGTTGACCTTAGCTACAGCAACCCGCACCTTTCTCCTTACGATGAAATGCAACGTTGGAAACATCACCCGTTAATCGCAGATGTTTTAGAAGGAGGGGAAAGAGTTTCTTACGGTGCTCGCGCGATAGCAAAGGGTGGCCTGCAGGCTCTGCCGAAACTGACTATTCCTGGAGCTGCCCTAGTCGGGGATGATGCGGGTTTCTGTAACTCCCTTAAAATCAAGGGAAGTCATACGGCAATGAAGTCCGGTATGCTTGCGGCTGAGGCAATCTCAGAAGAACTAAGCGAAGGAAAGGCGTATACCGAGCCAAGCTCCTACCAGAGTAAATTTGAAAACTCGTGGCTCTATGATGAGCTCTACAGTTCGAGAAACGTCGGCCCAGGCTTGCACAAATTTGGCATCCTGCTAGGCGGAATTCACACGATTGCAGATCAACTCATCAAAGGAAACGCGCCTTGGACGCTTTCTGATCCGACGCCAGATCACGCAACTCTGAAACCAGCAGCACAAAGTAAGGTGATCGACTATCCGAAACCCGATGGTATTTTGTCTTTTGATAAATTGTCTTCGGTATTTCTGTCTGGGACCAATCATGAGGAGGATCAGCCTTGTCACTTGACCCTGCTGGATCCGGAGTTACCGATCCGCGAAAACTTGCCCAAGTATGCGGAACCTGCGCAGCGCTACTGCCCGGCCGGAGTCTACGAAGTGATTGAAGAAGAAAGCGGTCCCCGCTTCCAGATCAATGCGCAAAACTGTGTGCACTGTAAAACCTGCGACATTAAGGATCCGGCCCAAAACATTACTTGGGTGGTTCCTGAAGGTGCGGGCGGCCCCACATATCCCAACATGTAGAGATGCTAGGTTAGCGAACCTAGATTGAACGCGGTGCCCTGGCTGTGAACCCAAAGGGCACCGTCGCGTTCGACCCCAACCTCCACCAAGCGATAAAAGACACTGCGCTGGATACGCGCTAGCAGGTTGTCGCGCACTGAAAAGTACGGTGTATCACGGATCATAAAGACTTCATGAGCAGCATCCGCGAGCACGTAGTCGCCGACATTGGTTGTAAACAATATGTCCGTGTCTTCGCCCTGCCCCCGCACATCCATATCAATGACGAGAAACGGGGAGTCCTCCACCTCGATGCGCATTTGCTCCACCGGAGTTACCAAAAAATAGGCATCCCCTTCTTTGCGCAGCAAGGTTGCGAATAAATCGATCAACGGCTGGCGTTTAATCTGATCACCCTCGTGGAACCAGCGACCTTCGCGATCGATGCGAATGTCGACCTCGCCGCGTTTGTCAGGCTGCCACTGTTCAAGAGGCGGTAGACGTTTTTGTTGTTGTAACGACAGCAGAGTGTCGAACAGTTGTTCTATATCCGCCATTAAACCTTAGTTGCCTGTAATCGATCGAGAGGAGTGAATCCAATAGCGCTTGTGGAAATGGTATTAACCACCGATAAATTTCATCACCGTAGTTTCACCTTTAAAGCTCAGGTCTTGCTTGTCTCGCAAAGCTTGCCCAAGAACTTCGCGCATGGCGGATTGCGCCCGTTCGTCAGACTGCTCCAGCAGTGGCCGAATATCGTGACTCTTAGCGTTAGACAAACAGCCGTATAAATGGCCGTTTGACGACAGCCGCAGGCGTGTGCAGGTGCGGCAGAATGGCTCGCTTTCGTTAGCGATTACACCAAAATAGCCGCCGCCGACGATCTCAAATCGAACCGCAGTTGAGTCAAATGGTGCATCCGTACGACTGAAGGTGCAGTGCTCGGAGATTAATTCGAGGATTTCATCCATCGAGAAAAATTGCTGCTGATAGGTGTTACTGGAGCGCAGGTGCCCCATATTCATTAGTTCGATAAAGCGCAGCTCGATGTCCCGTTCACGGCAGTATTCCAGCATGGGCACAATTTGCGACTCGTTTACTCGGCGCATGGGTACCATATTTACTTTGACCCGCAGGCCGCCTTCGAGCATTCGATCAATGCCGTTCAAGACCGTTGCCAGGTCGCCGGACCGGGCGATGTCGCGGAACTTATCCGCGTCGAGAGTATCGAGACTAATGTTGATACGACCCATACCACTGGCAATGATGGCATCGCTCCAGCGCGGCAGTAGTTGACCGTTCGTTGTTAGCGCTACATCGTTCAATCCCAAGCCCATCACGCCCTGCAGAAAGTCGCCGAACTTTGGCGACAACAACGGCTCGCCACCGGTAATTCTGACTTTGCTAATGCCGGTAGTTTGCTGCAACAGGGTGACCGCCCGAATCATTTCCTGAGCCGAAAGCTCATAAGCGGCTGCTTGTAAGCGCTTACCGTTCGGTACGCAGTAGGTGCAGGCGTAATTGCAGGCAGCGGTTAAACTGACACGCAAGTTATCGAAGCGACGGCCAAAACGGTCGACTATTACCTCATTGTTTGCGGTATCACTCATTAAGTTCGATTTATCCAAAGCTAGGATTAACTGCCCCGAAGCGCCTGCGCCAATTGTTGCACAAAGCCAGTAGCCCAAAATACCCTATTCGAGCCTTTTATTAACAGACTATCTCCAGGCTGCAGTGTCTCTAGGAGGCGATCAATGAGCATGCTATCTGCATCGTTATGATGAGCATCACCGGCACCACGTAATTCAGCAAAACCGGCGCCAACTAAAAAACAACCATCAAACGCCGTGGTCGCATCGAATATTGTTTGATGAGCCTCTGCGCTGATTTCACCCAACTCTAACATCTCGCCCAACAGTACAAATTTGCGTCCCGAGGCTGGTTTTTGCCCAAAGGCCTGCAGGGCTGCCTGCATGCTGGCCGGGTTAGCGTTGTAGCTGTCGTCTATTAGATCAATACCAGCACAACGCATCAGATTGCCCCGCCCGCTAGGCAAGGTGTCGTCGTCTAGGGCCAATGCCGCGGCAAGATCCACGCCCAGCAACTCAGTCGCCAAAATAACTGCGGCCAATGTTAGCGCTCTGTGTTCACCGCCTCCGGGCAATCGCGCTTGCAGCTTACGGCCAAAAAGCTGCAGCTCTAAAAGATCAGCACCAACATGCAAGATTTGCGCATGGCTGTCGGGGCTGAAGCCAAAACGGTACCCCGCTAATCCCAAAGTGTCCTCGGCGATGCACAACCCAGCTCCTTGCATGTGCCCAAAGATTGCGCATTTTTCGGCGATTAGAGCCTCACGCGACGGAAAATTTTCTATATGCGCGTTATGCACATTGAGCAATATAGCGCAATGGGGACGCACTAATGCGGTCAAGGGATCGATCTCGCCAGGATGATTTGTACCTACTTCAAATACCCATGCAGACGCATCTATCGTGGCGTTCGCGAGGGATAATGGCACCCCGATATGGTTGTTAAAACTGCCCGGCGGCGCATACGCGTCGAGGGCATCGGTTAAAAAGCGTTTTGCCGTGGTCTTACCGCTGCTCCCGGTTACTGCAACAACGGGTTCAGCAAGTCGCTGCCGTGCTGCTTTGCCCAACTGCCAGAGCGCATCATAGGTATCAGCAACCACTATCTGGGGCAGCGTACACTCAGCTATACGGCGCTGCACCACAGCGCCCACGGCGCCATTAGCCTGAGCATCGAGCAGATAATCATGACCATCTACAGTGGAGCGCTGACTAGGGTTGAAGCGTTGACCAGGATCTCCGGCTAGGGCAAAGAACAGGTCTCCCGGCTCGATTTGGCGACTGTCGAATGCTACCCGTTGCACATCCGGCCCCTGCACTGCTTGATCTAGGAGTGCCTGTGATATCTCAGGCCATGACCAAAGATTGCTCATATTGAAGAAGCGTCCAAAGGGTAACGGTAGTAATAAAACCAGCCTACACGGGTTTAAGTTTCGGCGCGACGACTGAGTCCCTTCACTGACATTACACAAGCAAACCTTTCGATTCAGCAGGAGCGCCCAGCTGCAAAAAAATGACCAGTTAATGGTTAAAACAACTAAATGCGCCGTAGTCACACCAGGTTCTTAGGATTAAAGCAACAAAATTTATGCAGTTACTGCCGTTGGTGGGCTGGCACGATTCCTGAATCTGGTGCCAAAAGGATACCGTAAATGTACACTTAGACGCTTAAGTTGGGCATTACGCCGCGCCAACACCAACCTGATTCGAGGACCCCTTATGAGTAACGATGCTGCGATTGACAAGCAGAGCTTTTTTAATCGAGCTGGACAGTGGATTACCAAGATCCGCATCTTTTTAGTGAACAGTTTTTTTGTTCTGGCGACACTTTTCATCCTGGCCGCCCTAGTGAGTAGTTGCGAGAGCGAAAGCGTGCCGAAAGACAGCGCTTTGTTTATTAATCCCACAGGGCAGCTGGTGGAACAGACCTCCCCGCCGTTGAGTTTTCCGGATGTTCTGTTCCAGTCGGGACCAGTGCAAGAAACCGCTATAAGCGATGTTTTAGAGGCGATCACTCTTGCCGCAACGGATGATGACATCAAACTGATTGTCCTCGATCTTGATCAACTCACTTATGCCTCTTCAGCCCAAGTGTTGCGTATCGGTGCAGCTTTAGATCGATTTAAAGATACTGGTAAAGAGATTATTTCATACGAAGATAATTTCCAACAATTTCAATATCATATAGCTAGTTACGCGAATGAGCTTTATATGCATCCCTGGGGCGATGCGCTGCTTACCGGCTATGGCGGCAATACTCTTTATTTCAGAGAGATGCTGGAAAAATTATCCGTTAACGTTCATGTATTTCGAGTTGGGGGATTTAAATCAGCAGTTGAACCGTTCACTAGAGACGATATGTCTGAAGAAGCGAAACTTGCCAGACAAACTCTGTATAACGGCCTGTGGCGTTATCTGGTTGAAGACATAGCAGATAACCGCAAGCTCCCTGTTGATGATATCGAAGCCTACAGCCAGCAATTTAGTGTGCTGCTGGAAAAAGCCGGCGGCGATATGGGCCGAGCAACCCTTGAAGCTAAGTTGGTTGATGAACTGCTCACCTGGGATCAAGTACGCACGCGTATCGCGGATAAAGTAGGCTGGCTTGAAGAAAATGAGCGCCTCAATGCCATTGGTATGAGCAGTTATCTGCAGTTGCGCCAGGGACTGCCAACACCTCCCGGTGATAACCAAATTGCCGTATTAGTTGCCCAGGGCACTATAGTTGAGGGTACTGGCGACGGAGCCGCTGCAGATACATTGGTGCGGAAAATTCGCGATGCGCGCAATAACGACCAGGTTAAAGGGCTTGTACTTCGTGTCGATTCGCCCGGCGGCAGCGCGTTTGCATCAGAACTCATCCGCCAAGAGTTAGAACTCCTGCAGGTTGCAGGTAAGCCGGTAGTGGCGTCCTTCGGCAGTGTCGCGGCTTCTGGCGGCTATTGGATTTCAGCAACAGCTGACGCCATCGTCTCGGAACCCACGACCATTACTGGCTCCATCGGAATTTTTGGGCTTGTGCCAACTTTTGAAAACGCGCTAGACCGAATTGGCATTCACAGTGATGGTACGGGTACCACCCCTTTGACCTCTATCGACCCTTTCGGCGGGCTAAATGGCGAGTTTAAATCAATCCTGCAGAGCAATATCGAATTTGGCTACCAGAAGTTTACGGACCTAGTAGCCAAAGGCCGCAACATGGACCCAGAGGCCGTAGAAGCCATCGCCCAAGGACGGATTTGGCAAGGCGACAAGGCTATGGAGTTAGGCTTGGTTGATGTCTTAGGCGACACCCAGGTGGCGATAGAGAAAGCCGCTGAGCTTGCTGAGTTGAGTGACTGGTCGGTCCGCTATTTGGAAGACCCGCTCAACCCTCGGGATGAAATCATCCGCCAGCTTATGAGTGCAGTGGGGCTTGATCTTACTTCTCAGTCACCTAAGGTCCGACTGCTCAACCAAGCTGCAGCACTGATGCAGGAAGCTCTTGGCCCCCTCGGTTATTTGAACGACCCAAAACAAAGTTACGTCGTTTGCTTGGAATGTGCAGCGGGCAAATTCTAATCAATCGGCTTTGATCTTTTGCCAATAGGTTTGGGTCATCTGCTTAACCTCCTTGCGCATCATCAGGATGCCAATGAGGTTAGGCAGAGTCATAAGTGCCACGGTAATTGCGGAAATTAGCCAAATGAGGCTGGTGTCAGCGATGGTGGCCACAAAAAATCCGCCTATGTAGAGCAACCGATAAGGCATTACCCAGCGGGTCCCAACCAAGTAAACCACCGCGCGATCACCATAATAGGACCAGGCTAGGGCCGTTGAAAACGCAAACAGCACAAGGCCTATAGTGACCAAATATTCACCATAGGATCCAAGGAAGCTACTTGCGAACGCGCGGGCAGTCAGCGGCACTGAGTGCAGTAAAGATTTGCCTGACAACGTAACACCGGCTTCAACCACACTGCCCTCTTGCACTCTTATGGCACCGTTAACTGCTTTGCCCTCTCGAGCGACTTGCACATCCTCGGCTATGGAGCGATTGTGCAGAACGGTGATATTGGTTAGATCTAATTGCCCGTTAATGACCTCCACAACTCCGCTATAGGGTCGCACAGGATCATTCGCAGGCGGCACCAAATCCAAATGCGCTGCCAATTGTCTAACATGGGCTGAATTTTTCTCGTCGTACTGGCCCATAACAATTTCAGTGTCAAAGGTACTGAAATCGTTTTCGAACTTCTCTTTCCACACGCCTGACGAGAGGATTACCAGACCCGTTAAGGTACAGATGATTAGGGTGTCGATGAATGGCTCGAGAATAGACACCATACCTTCGGCCACCGGTTCTTTCGTGCGCGCCGATGCATGAGCAATAGGCGCAGAACCTTGGCCCGCTTCGTTCGAGTACAGCCCCCGATTAACCCCCCGATTAAACGCATAAGCAAAAGAGGCGCCCAAGAAACCGCCCGCCGCGGCAGAACCGGTAAATGCATTCTCGAACACCGCGATAAACGACGGTACAACGTTATCGTAGTGGGTGATTAGAACCGCGATAGCGCCTAGGGCGTAGAGTGTGCCCATTAGCGGCACTAAGGTAGACGCCACCGCCGCAATGCGCTTGATGCCACCGATAATGACGAAACCCAACAACAGAGCCAATATGCCACCGGTAAGATAGCTGGGAATTGCGAAAGAGGTTTCGATGCCAGCGGCCATATTGTTGGCTTGAGGCATGTTGCCGGAGCCGAAGGAACTGATCACGGTGGCCACCGCAAAGAACACGGCCAGCCATTTCAGCTTCAGACCGTGCTCCATGTAATGCATCGGCCCGCCAACCATAAAACCCTGATCATCTTCTTTGCGGTACTTATGGCTGATGGACACTTCGACAAATTTGGTGGTCATGCCGACGAATGCGGTAGCCCACATCCAAAATAACGCAGCGGGGCCGCCGAGGAATATCGCAAAGGCAACGCCACCGATATTACCGGTACCTACGGTACCCGATAGTGCCGTGGACAACGCTTGAAAATGGCTGGTATCGCCGGGATCTTCTGATTTCGAGAAGCGGCCAAACAGTACCGCCCAAGCGTGGCGAAAAAACCGCAGCTGGGGGAATCCAAGATAAAGGGTGAAAAATACTCCGACACCCAAGAGCAGGATGGGAAAGTATGCGGCGCTACCTAGAAGGCCATCGAAGAATTCAAGTACTGCGGTCAAAGCCGACATAGGGCCTCCATTTAGAAACGGTCAAATCCGGTGAGTTGCTAGTCGTTAGAGTCAAATAATGCACCACGCATAACTTCAAATAGAGCGCTTTGCTCCATCACGCCACGCACCTTATCGGCGTTAACGCCAACGGCGAATGCAGCAACATCCTCTCCTGCGTGGGTTTCAGCATACATGGGCACGGTACCGAGTTGTTGATAATCCAGTGCCGTGGTGTCCACTTTGGACAGGTCTAAGCGGCGTTTTCTATAGCCGCCGCCGTTTGCATAACTCAGGGTTGTATAGGGAAGTCCTGTGGCATCTTTGATCGGCTTACCGGGCTGGCTTTCAACCAAACCTAGAATGGGATTGCCGCGCCGCGGGTATCCGCTAATGGTCATAGTGTGGCTGTGATCTGCAGTAACTAATATCAGGGTTTCTTCTAAATCCACGTTATCCACTGCCCATTGCACGGCCTCAGACATCGCTACGGTATCCACCAAAGCGCGCCGCGCATTACTGCCATGATGGGCGTGATCAATTCGCCCCGCCTCGATCAATAGAAAATAACCCTGATCGGATTTCTGCATTTCCGCCAAAGCGAATTGGGTCATTTCCAGCAGCGACGGCTCCCCGGCTGGATCGTTGGCGCGATCCGCCTCGAATTGCATATGTGACGGCTCGAATAAGCCCATAAACTGCCGCTCTGTATCAGTGCTGCCCGCGCGTTTCTCCATCAAGGCCAAGAAGTCTTGCCGATTCCAAACGTATTCGCGCCCCGGCACCCGGGATAGCCATTCATCGATTAAATTGGCGCCATCATTACGCTTACCCGTTTTGCTCGGATATTCCGGATCAGCCACGGTATTTGGCAAAAATTGCGCGCGTCCACCGCCCAGAATGACTTCTGGTCCATCGCCATAAGGGGTATCGAGCAATTGCTGGGCAATATCCTTACAGCCTGCAGCGACGGCTTGTTGCGGAATACTTGCACTGTCTTCCCAATTGCGGTTTGGCGAGTGTGCATAGGCGCCGGCAGGTGTGGCGTGAGTGATTCTCGCCGTGGAGACCAGACCAGTGCGGAGTCCACCCTGCTCTGCTAGCTCTGCAATACTCGGCAGGCTGCCTTTTAATGCAGCCGCGCAATCATCCCTGGCAACGCTGGCGTCTACACCGACCACGCCAATACGCGTCTTTTGCCCGGACATGATGGCGGTTATGGTGCCGGCACTATCTGGGACTTGAGAGTCCGTATTGTAGGTTTTGACCAGCGCCACATTGTCGAAATGATCGAAGGCGAGATTGTATTCTTCGCCGGGATTGCCCTGCTGCTGACCTGCATAGATTCTTGCGGCCGTAATCGTGCTGACACCCATGCCATCGCCTAAGAAAAATATGACATTTTTCCCATGCACAATGGGTGTAGTTAATAGCGCCAAACTTGCAGAAATACCAACAATTACTTTGTTCACTATTGCCCGCCTTTTACTTATCCCGTGGCATTAAATTCCCGGCTTATGCGGTTCGACTTAACGAGCGCATGGTTACAAATTCCTCGGCGGCGGTGGGATGAATACCCACAGTCGCATCAAACTGCGCCTTGGTTGCACCAGCTACCAGTGCAACACCTAGGCCTTGAATAATTTCACCCGCATCAGGGCCAACCATATGGATCCCTAGCACCACATCGTCGCTGCGACGAACGATCATTTTCAGATAGGTGCGTTCATCGCGACCACTGAGGGTATGCTTCATGGGTTTAAAGTCGCTTTCATAAATATCCAGATCACCTACATGCTCTGCAACGGCTTCTGCTTCGGTAAGGCCCACAGTACCGATATTCGGTTGGCAAAATACCGCGGTGGCAATGTTCTGATAATTCAGGCGTTTTTTCGGGTTATCGGTAAATAGGTTATTGGCGATACACATGCCTTCTTCGATCGCAACCGGGGTCAACTGCACGCGATCCGTTACATCACCGATGGCGTAAATATTCTCCGCACTGGTTTGATAGTACTCATCCACCAAAACCTCGCCATTATCGCCTAATGCGACGCCAGCATTTTCAAGGCCAAGCCCTGCCGTCTTAGGTTTACGACCGGTGGCGTAGAGCACTAAATCCGTCGTGCGCTGGCTGCCGTCTGCCATGGTGAGTGTGAAGCGAGCCTGCCCTTGTGCATCAGCTTGTTCGTCAATTTGCGCAACATTGCTGTTGAACAACAAATTAATGTGCTTTTTCTCTATCTCGGCTTTAACAAATTCTCGCACTGAATCGTCGAAACCGCGGAGAAATAGATCACCGCGATACACGAGAGTTGTGCGCGCACCAAGGCCAGCAAAGATGCCTGCAAATTCCACCGCAATGTAGCCACCGCCTACAATGACTACGTCTTTGGGAAATTCCGGCAAATAAAATGCCTCGTTGGAGGTAATAGCGTGTTCACTGCCTGGGAATTCTGGCACTACCGGCCAACCACCGGTGGCAACAAGGATATGTTTGGCGGTGACTTTTTGCTCGCCGACTTGAATAGTATGTGCGTCGATGAGCGTCGCATGGGCCTCAAACAAGGTCACCCCCGCGCCTTCAAGTAAATTTCGGTAAATTCCGTTAAGCCTTTGTATTTCCTTAGTTTTATTATCTCTTAATGTAGCCCAGTCGAAATTTCCCTGGCTTACCTGCCAGCCGTAGGCTGAGGCGTCTTCGAAGTCTTCAGTGAAATGCGAGCCATAGACGAATAACTTCTTCGGCACGCAGCCCACGTTGACGCAGGTGCCGCCTAAAAACATGGATTCTGCTACCGCGACTCGAGCGCCATAGGAGGCAGATATTCGGCTGGCACGCACGCCACCGGAGCCGGCGCCAATAACAAATAAATCGTAATCAAAATCCATAATGACCTTTCAATAAAAAGACTGCACCGGCACCCTAAGCAAGATCGAACTGGGGTGCAATCATCGTATTAGTTTCTCTACAATATGCTCCAGCGCCCTCTCTGCTATACATCTTTTTTAGGAAAATTATGAAGGTCTCAATTTTTGGAACAGGTTACGTTGGCCTGGTCACCGGCACCTGCTTTGCCGAAATGGGCAACGACGTTCTGTGTGTTGATATTGATGAAGCCAAGGTCGAAGCACTGCGCAACGGCCACATTCCTATTTTTGAGCCCGGACTTGAGGATTTGGTAACGGCAAATGTGGCCAAACAAAACCTGCAATTCAGCACGGATATTGCTGCCGGTGTAGATCATGGCGACATTATCTTTATTGCGGTGGGGACACCCGAGGGTGAAGACGGCTCTGCAGATCTGCAGTATGTGCTGTCTGTGGCTAACAGCATTGGCCAGCATATGACCACGACTAAAATCATCGTCGATAAGTCTACGGTGCCTGTCGGCACCGCCGATCAAGTACAGGCGACGATTGCCCAGGCATTAGCAGACCGGGACAGCGATATACCCTTCCATGTGGTTTCTAACCCGGAATTCCTTAAAGAAGGCGCGGCCATTAATGACTTTATGAAGCCGGACCGAGTGGTGATCGGCTCTGACAACACGGATGCTGCCAGACAATTAGAGCAGCTTTACGCACCGTTCAATCGCAATCACGACAAGATCGTGCATATGGATGTGCGCTCGGCAGAACTCACCAAGTACGCGGCAAATGTCATGCTCGCCACCCGTATCAGCCTAATGAATGAATTTGCCAATCTGGCCGATCGATTGGGGGCAGATATAGAGGCGGTACGGCGCGGCATCGGCACAGATCCCCGTATAGGCTACAACTTTATCTACGCTGGCACCGGCTACGGTGGTTCTTGCTTTCCTAAGGACGTTAAAGCGCTTATCCATACAGCGGAAAATGTTGGCTATGACGCAAAGATTACCCGCAGTGTTGAGGCGGTTAATGCGGCGCAAAAACGCACACTATTTGACAAGCTTATGGCGCATTTTGACGGCGATATTACAGGGCGCACCTTCGCGCTCTGGGGGCTCGCATTTAAGCCAAATACCGACGATATGCGGGAAGCGCCCAGTGAAACTTTAATTGAATTGATTACCGGTGCCGGTGCGCATATCCGAGCTTACGATGCGGAAGCCGCTGAAACTGCTCAGCGCTTGTTTAGCAACAACGACAAGCTAAGCATTTGCAGCAACAGTGACGAAACCTTAACTGACGCGGGTAACGGGCCAGTTGATGCACTACTGATTGTTACCGAGTGGAATGAATTCCGCAGCCCTGATTTCACCCAACTGAAAAACGTGCTGAAACAACCGGTGATTTTTGATGGACGCAATTTATACGACCCCAAGCATCTCGCCGAACTAGGCTTTAGCTACTACTCCATTGGTCGCCCGAGCATTGCTCCGAGCTAGCTAAGCGAGCATATGCTCGCATAACACTTGATACTGTATAAATATACAGTTATCTTTTCTGGCCGTAGTAAAAGACAGTGTTATGCGCGCGCTCAAAAAATCTTCCCGCCCGGTCAATACACAGGACTTACTGAAACACCCATTACTATGGCGGGGCCAACAGCTCACACAACCTGGAAGCCAACCGACTGTTAACAGCGGGTTTAGCCGTTTAGACAAACAACTGCCTGGCCATGGCTGGCCATTGGGCGGTCTGACAGAACTGCTTTTGGCCCATGCAGGGATAGGCGAACTGCGTTTATTACTGCCAGCTCTGACCAAGCTACAAAGCAGCCCACACAGCACCTGGAGTGTATGGATCAACCCACCCTTTGTGCCCTACGCACCGGCACTACAGGCCGCAGGCATCAATCCTCGACATCTTCTGTTGGTACATCCAAAAACCACTGAGGACTTTCTTTGGGCGCTGGAAGCCGCCTGTAAATCTGTATCCTGCGGCGCAGTACTGGCATGGCCAGTTGCGGATAAACTTAAGCCCCGGGATACCCGACGCATTCAAATAGCCGCCAAACAGGGTCAAACATTAGCCTGCTTGTTCCGCCCCTTAGCCCAACGCCATAACAACAGCATGGCCGAACTTAGGCTAGCTCTACATCCGGGCGAGCATTCACAACATCTGCTTGTAGACATTATTAAGCGCCGTGGCGGTTGGCCTATCGAGCAATTGCACTTAACCCTTACCGATGCAACTGATTCTGTGCATACCGATGCCCAGCATGTGCAGGCGCTGTTTAGAGACTGGCAAGTTAGCCAACAGCGCCAAGTGGTAATGCATGCGCGGACAGCAGAAGTTGACGACTCTGTGCTGGCGGCAACAATCGAGGCCAATCTGCATCAAGCACCAAGGCCAACAACCGGACATGCATTGCATTAGCGTTTCATGCTCTGGCTTGCACTGTATTTCCCCCAACTGCCGTTAGAGGCATTTACTGCGTCCAGTTACATCGCGGGCGATCAGAGCGCACAAGTTGTACTGGAGCAGAACCGTGTGCACTTGGCTAATAGTGCCGCAATGTCAGCAGGTATTGTGCCGGGTTGCTCACTGGCCACTGCTCACAGCATCGAACCCTCTTTAGAGCACTTCCGACGTAACCCAAGCCGAGAAGCCATAGAGCTGCAGAAACTGGCTGAGAGCCTTTATTGCTTCAGCAGCCTTGTTAGCCTTGCCCCGCCTGACAGCATCGTTCTGGAAATACACGGCAGCTTAAAACTCTATACCCAAGCAGATTTATTGATGGCGGCAAAACAGTTATGCCAGAAACTAGGGTTTAGCTGTTTAACCGGCGTAGCCAGTACGGCTACCGCTGCAATTACGCTAGCGCGCTGCCAAAGCCGACGCCTTAACGATGCTCTATTGAGCCGTTGTGGCCTTGAGCACCAACACATCAAAAACCAAGTTATTGAACAACTGGCAAACATGGGCCTGCATACATTAGGTAGTTTATTGTCTCTGCCCAGAAGCGAAGTAGCCCAGCGTTTTGGCAAAGAGCTGGGGTTCTATCTAGATAAATTAGAGGGCAAGCGCCGCGAACCCCGTGATGCCATCCAACCCACTGCAACGTTTCAACGCAAATTACATCTATTACAGCCCATAACGAACAAACAGCACCTGCTTAAAGGTCCGATGGCAAAGCTGGCTTTAGAGCTACAACAGTGGTTGATTGGTCATCAACAGGGGTGCGAGAAACTCACTTGGCGCTTCGTTGAACACAGCACCAACGCCAGCACACTGTATGTGCGTTTTACTCAAGGCCGACAGCTGCAGTCGGAGCTGTTATCGGTAAGCCACTTACAACTTGAGCAGGCCACCCTCCCCGCGGACGTGCTTAGCGTTGAACTGAATCTTATTGCAAGCGCGCCTTGGTCAGCACAATCCAAAGATTTATTTTCAGCAAATCAGGGCGCTAATAATAACGGCCAGAATATTGGCGAATTGGTGGATACATTAAGTGCTCGGCTAGGCCCCCAGGCGTGCCAACAAATTCACGGCCATAGCCAGCACACCCCAGAACACGCATGGCGCTTTCAGGCGGTTCTACAGCCAACTAGGCACGCAACAGATAACTCACATAATCAAGCCAGCCGCCCCTTATGGCTATTACCTAAGCCACACCCGGTTAAAGCCACAGAGCTGCAGTTGCTACAAGGGCCTGAGCGCATTCAAAGCGAGTGGTGGCGTAATAGCGACGCGCGAGATTACTACATAGCCCAACACCAAAGCGGTGCACTGTGCTGGGTTTATAGCCCCTGCGCTACTTTTGGCGAACCGCCAAGTCATGAGTTCTATCTACACGGCTACTTTGCATAGCGGTGCTTAAACACATGAAGACTAAGGACATACAATTTGCGGAACTGCATTGCCTAAGCAATTACAGCTTTTTGCGTGGGGCCTCGCACCCCGAAGAACTTGTAACGCGCGCTTATGAATTGGGCTACCAGGCCCTAGCGCTGACCGATGAATGTACTTATTCGGGTTTGGTTAAAGCCCATATTGCCGCAGAAAAACTCAGCATAAAGCTTATTGTTGGCGCTGAATTCAGTGTTAAAACTGAACCTGACAGTATTACCGCAACCGAAAAACTAATACTACTTGCCCCCACCCGCAGTGCTTACGGCCAACTGTCTGCATTTATCAGCACATTACGCCGGCGCTCAGATAAAGGCCGCTACGATGCTCGGCTTAACGACTTTAGCTTTGGGTTAAAAGACTGCATTGCACTCTGGGCACCCAGCCAACAGGCGATTGATTTACAGATGGCCCTTGGCCGCCAAATTAAAACTGCACTGCCTAAACTGTGGTTGGCATTAGAGCTATTCCATGACGGCCACGATCTGGATAAAACAGCCCATATACTGACACTGTCCTCGCGCTTACAGCTGCCCATAACAGCCGCCAATAACGTTCATACACACCTGCGAGAACGTCAGCCGCTGCAGGATATTCTTACCGCCATACGGCATAAAACAACGTTAAATGGGCTTGGGCATCACGCCTTCAACAACAGCGAGCGCACCCTGCGATCGTTAGCTGAACTGGCCAGCATTTATCCTATTGAACTGCTGAATGAAACCATGCGTATCGCTGACCTGTGCCAGTTCAACATGAGCGAACTGCGTTACGAATACCCAAAAGATTTAGTGCCGCCTCATCTCACAGCAGCACGTTATCTACGCCAGCTGACATTTGCTGGTGCTGCGGAGCGTTGGCCTGAAGGCATACCCAGCGACACACTAGAGTTGATTGAGAAAGAACTGACACTGATCGGCAAACTCAACTACGAACATTATTTTTTAACCGTACAAGACATCGTGCAATTTGCGCGCAGCAGAAGAATTTTATGCCAGGGCCGAGGCTCTGCAGCGAATTCAGCGGTCTGTTATTGCTTATTTATTACTGAAGTTGACCCAGCGCGCATGCATTTATTGTTCGAGCGGTTTGTATCTATGGAGCGCAACGAGCCGCCGGATATCGATGTAGATTTTGAACACGAACGTCGCGAAGAAGTGATTCAGTACATCTACACCCGCTACGGGCGCGATCGTGCAGCACTGGCCGCAACATTGGTCACCTATCGTCCACGCAGTGCAATCAGAGATGTTGGTAAAGCTCTCGGCTTTGATCTGGATGCGCTTGAGTTATTAGCAAAATCTCTAGCCTGGTGGGATAAAAATCAAGACATCAGCGAACGCTTACGCAGTATTGGCATCGATCCCGACAGTGTTAAGGCCCAACACTTTGTGCGCTTTATAAGTGCGATTATCGGTTTTCCACGCCACCTCTCACAGCATGTAGGCGGCTTTGTTATTGCCAGCGGCCCAGTTACTCAATTGGTACCCGTTGAAAATGCCGCCATGGCTGAGCGCACGGTTATTCAATGGGACAAAGAAGATCTTGAGGCGCTGGGCTTACTAAAAGTCGACGTTCTGGCCTTGGGTATGCTTACCGCAATCCGTAAAGCTCTAGATCTTTGCAATGCTGATCCACAGCAAACGGATCCGTTAACCATTCAAGGGATCCCTGCCGAAGATCCAAAGACCTACGACATGCTGCAACAAGGCGACAGCATTGGTGTCTTTCAGGTTGAATCTCGCGCACAAATGGCGATGCTGCCGCGCTTAAAACCAAAATGCTTCTACGATCTGGTTATTGAAGTTGCCATTGTCAGGCCAGGCCCAATACAGGGTGATATGGTGCACCCCTACCTGCGCCGCCGACAGGGTCTAGAAAAACCAACTTATTTAAGTCCGGAAGTTGAACGGGTTTTAGAGCGCACATTAGGTATCCCCATTTTTCAGGAGCAAGTGATTGAGTTAGCCATGGTGGCGGCCGGATTCAGCGCAGGCGAAGCGGATCAATTAAGACGCGCTATGGCGGCCTGGAAACGACGCGGCGGATTAGAGCAATTCCGCCACAAACTAGTTACGGGCATGCGAGCACGAGGTTACAACCAAGATTTCGCCGAACGCGTGTTCAACCAAATTAAAGGATTTGGCGACTATGGTTTCCCAGAGTCTCATGCCGCCAGCTTTGCGCTATTAGTGTATGTATCAGCCTGGCTGAAAAAGCATAAACCTGCAGCGTTTTACTGCGGCTTATTGAATAGCCTACCTATGGGGTTTTATTCACCCTCACAATTAATTCAAGATGCCGAGCGCCACGGTATAGAGATTCGCCCCATAGATGTCCGCATAAGTCAGTGGGATCACACACTGGAGCGCCGCAGTTCAACAACAGCTAATGCTGACTCGCACAGATGGGCGCTGCGCTTAGGATTACGCTTGGTTAAAGGGTTAAACAAGACCCATGCAGAGCGCATCATGCAGGCTCAGGCCGTGGCGGCAATTAAGGACAGCCAAGATCTAGCCACACGCGCCCAACTCACAAATCAACAACTGGGCTTTCTGGCCCGTGCAGGCGCATTAGCCAATCTTATCGGCCACCGGCATCAGGCCCATTGGGAAGTTGCTGGAATCACGCCACCGCTACCCATTCAACACAGCCCAATAACGCAAAAAACAGCTACAACTCACTTACAGCCGCCCACTCAGCACAAAGACATGCTCGACGATTATCGCTATACCGGACTAACCCTGGGCGCGCACCCTATGGCGCTGCTGCGTAACCATGATGACTTCTTAGAATTTTGCACAGCAGAACAGTTAGCGCAAAAACGTCCGGGGCAGCTGGTACGCATTGCCGGACTGGTTACCGGGCGGCAGCGTCCGGGCACCGCCAGCGGTGTGGTTTTTCTAACTCTAGAAGATGAAACCGGCAATATTAATGTCATTATTTGGTCGAGCATCATGAACCGCTTTCGTGCCGCACTGCTGCAAAGTCGGTTACTGAAAATTAAAGGCGTGGTGGAGCGCGAAGGGCTGGTGATTCACGTTGTGGCTGGGCACGTAGAAGATATCAGCCACATGTTGCACAATGACCCGGAGCATGCAGACGAGCATCCAGACGTCTTTCGCTCCAGAGATTTTCATTAGTGCCAGCGCTCTTACTTAGAAGCTAACCACACCCACGAGGACAGAGGGACTATGCGCATTCTAGTCACCGGCGCTGCTGGTTTCATTGGCGCTCATACAGCCAAAGCACTGCTGGCCCGGGGCGATGAGGTTATCGGTATCGATAATTTCAATCCCTATTACGATCTAGCACTTAAACGCGCACGCCTCGATGAACTACAAAATAATCCGCGCTTTGAATTCCAATCTGTAGATCTAACCGAGAAAAAAAGTCTCAACGATCTTTATAAGAGGGTTAAGCCAGATCGAATAATTCACCTGGCCGCGCAACCGGGTGTGCGCTATTCCCTTGAAAACCCCCAAGCCTACATCGATGCGAACATTACCGGATTTTTGAACGTTCTAGAGTGCGCTCGCGATCACGGCACAGAGCATCTTGTTTATGCCTCGTCATCATCAGTTTACGGCGCCAATGCGAACATGCCCTACTCTGTGCACCACAGTGTTGACCACGCCGTTAGCCTGTATGCAGCCACCAAAAAATCTAACGAACTGATGGCTCATACCTATGCCCACCTATTTCGTATTCCGTGTACCGGCTTACGCTTTTTTACCGTATATGGTCCTTGGGGTCGGCCCGATATGGCGCCATTCATTTTTACCCGCAAGATCATTGCGGGCGAGGAAATTCAACTCTTTAACCATGGACAACACAGTCGAGACTTTACCTACGTAGACGACATCGTCGAAGGCGTAATTCGCGTTACCGACCGCATCGCTACAGCAAATCCAGATTGGGATGCTGCTAATCCAGATCCAGCTACTTCAAACGCGCCTTATCGGGTGTACAACATCGGCAGCAACAACCCAACACCATTACTGCGCTTCATCGATGTGCTGGAAAACACCTTGGGCATAGAAGCAAAACGCACCCTACTGCCCATGCAGCCCGGGGACGTTGAGCATACCTATGCGGATGTAGACGACTTAATTCGCGATGTGGGGTATCAGCCCACCACTAAAATCGAAGACGGAGTGGCAGAGTTCGTGCGCTGGTATAAGGACTACTACAACCACACGGACATCGCCCACAATCTGAATTAGCGCCCTAGCCCGTTACCCTACTAAGGCGCTAATCACGCGCTAGAACGCGTTAGTGATCTTGTACAAGACTCGGTTGCTTTCACCGGCAACAAATAATGTCCCGCTGTCATCCCTAGTGATGCCGTTAAATACCTGAGACGGCGGCTGCATAGGACTGGCTGCTTGTGAGCCTGCAGGGATCTTCGCCACCACGCGTTTTGAACCGTCAGCCCCGGCAACAGTTACCTGACCAAGATCGGCCTCTACAACAACAAACGCTGACTGATGCTTAACGAAGCCCTCAGGGGTTGTCAGCCCAGTAACCACGACCCGCGGTTCCTGCAGGATCTTACCCGCCTCAGCAAGCTGCATAATTTGACCTGAGGCACGATCACTAACAAATAGATTATCCCCATCAACCAGCAGACCGGTGGGAGCTTCTACACCGCTCGCGTAGATTGATGTTTCATCACCGTTCGCATCATAGCCCACAACACTTTGGCGTCCATGTTCCGCAACTACAATGTCGGTGCCAAAACGAACCGCTGCCACTGGTGCAGCCAATCCAGCTTTCTGCCAAATCCGCTGCTTATTAACCGGATCCCAAATCCGAACGTCATTATCCACCCAGGACACCAACACCAGATTGTCGCCGTCGGCGCTTACATTCAACGCGCCGCCCATAACGCCAGTGCCCAGAACGTTACGTTGCACATAGGCCACAGCACCCGACGGCTCATAAGCCCGAATAGCATGTAAATCAGCGGCCACAACCACGCCGTTATGGAATGCCAGTCCGCCAGCATGAGCCATACCTCCAGGCTGTAGCTCAGTTATTGAGCCATCAAGATTGATACGCTTCACAAAACCGTCGGTGAAACTAGAGACAAAATAACGCCCGTCCGCATCAATAGAAAAATTGTCGAGACCGGGACTGAGCTCGGCGACTTGAACGTTTTCGCCATCAACCACTTTATACAAAAGGCCTGCACCGGTATCCAATACATGCAAAACACCTTGGGCATCGAACTTCACCGCCGCAGGCGTGTTAAAGCCCTCCGCCTCCAGCCGCATGGTATTGCTATCAACGTCGAAGCTGACCACCTGCTGATTGAACCAACGAGGACCATATAACCGCTGATCGGGCCCCCAATCCATACCGTTGAGGCCGCATCCAGGACCCAGCTTATCGCTGATGGTGCGGGCTGCCGTTAGCCCTTTTGGATCAACCTCAAACAAATGCGTACCGAAGAAGCACTGTGAGACGAAAAGCCGCCCATCATCGGCAAACGTAATAGGGTTAACCCCCGCCGTAAGCTGTGCGGCGACAACCTTTTCACCCTGTGGATTAAAGCCCGCGACTTCGCCGGTCATAATCGAGGTCCAATACCAACTGCCATCAGGACCAAAGGCAACATCGTCGGGACCGATAACCCCCTCTTCAGGTCCATAAACCTTGAGGACATCACCAGACTCAGTATCAAGTACAGAAATGTTGGAGCCCAATACTGATGCCACGTACAGATTACCGTCTGGCCCGATGGCCATACCATTGGCTCCAGCAATATTTGCACCGGTGGCAATAACCTCCACCGTGGGAGCGTCGTTCGCACCCGCAGAGCTTTCTACTGCTGCATCATTACCGCACGCCCCTAAGCCAAATAGCGCCGCACCGGCTAATGTAATGGCCTTATAACTTTGTTTATTCATCAAACCCCTCCAAAACTATGCCAAACAAGGCAGCAAACAGAGCCTGAGCTAAAACTTCACTCAGGACACAAAACATATTCCCTAGATCTGCAGCTTAACCTAAATACAGGCGAATGCATGAGGGCTAACGCGCTCAAGAAAAGTCACCTATTAGCTAAAAATGCTCCGGCTAAGTGACTTTAGCTGTTGAGATATCAGTCCGAGTTCGTCATCATGCGCGACGCTGGAGGGATGGCAGAGCGGTTGAATGCACTGGTCTTGAAAACCAGCAAGGTGTAACAGCCTTCCAGGGTTCGAATCCCTGTCTCTCCGCCAACCTGCTTTCCAACGCTGTCTAAAAACGTCTTGCACTCTACGTATAGTCCTGATTTCGATGGCCCTTTCTGCCTTAGCCAACGTACTGCCTTTTATTGGAGAAAAGGACTAGGTGAGAAACTTTAGACTTTTGCTGCTGGGGTTGCTGTTGGTGTATTTGGCCGGTCTCAGCTGGGGTGACTGTATTGAAGGCGATTGCGAGGACGCTGCCAGTTGTTCCTGACTGAAAAGATTTGTAACAGATCAACGTTTTTTTGACATATGTAAAGTCAAACTCCTGTATCCCTGCCGCGAGCAGGGAGGAACCCCAACACCTACAGGAGGTAAAACGTGAAAAATGTCCTTATGAGAGCAGCCGCGCTTGTGCTGGCCTTGCCCATTGCCATGGGTGCGCCGGTTCAGGTGGTTGCTGAAGAAGGCGCCATCGAAGAAGTCGTCGTAACAGGTACTAGAGTTGCTGATCGCTCAGCAGCGGATTCACCTGTACCCGTTGATGTAATCAGCGGAAGTGAATTCCGTGACAATGCGTCCACCGACGTGCAAGACATGTTGCGTACAGCAGTGCCGTCATTCGACGTGAACACTCAACCGATCAGTGATGCTGCAACCATTTCTCGCCCAGCTAACGTACGTGGATTGTCTCCAGACAACGTACTGGTGCTGGTGAACGGCAAGCGTCGTCATCGCGGATCCATCATCTCATTTTTGGGTGGCGGCATCTCCGATGGTGCTCAAGGCGTGGACATTGCGGCCATCCCATCGCTGGCGTTAAAGCAAATCGAAGTTCTGCGTGATGGTGCGTCTTCTCAGTACGGTTCCGATGCTATCGCAGGCGTTTTGAACTTCCTGCTTCGCGATGACGCAGAGGGATTCGAACTGGTTACCCGTTATGGTTCAACCTTTGAGGGTGACGGCGACAACTACATGGTTGCTGCGAATCTGGGTTTGCCATTGGGCGATCGCGGATTTGTCAACATGACTGGTGAATTGCGCGAAGCCGACGGCACTGTTCGAGCAGCGATTCGCGATGACATTGCCTATGCGGTAGCCAACGGTTATACGGCAGTAGCAGATTACCGCACCATCAACAGCTACACTAATGAAGCTTCACAGTATTGGGGGCAACCTGACGTAGAGGATGACTTTAAATTCTTCGTTAATGCCGCTTATGAGCTAAACGATAAGGCAGAAGTCTATGCCTTTGGTAACAGGGCCGAACGCACTGTGACGGGCGGATTCTTCTATCGAAACGTTGTGGGTAGAGTAAGCAACCTCACCCCTGGTGCGTCCACAGGTCAACGTGGTGGTGTCTACAGAGGCCCAACGGTAGATCCGCTGACGGGCTTAGAATTGGATTCAGATCTGGGCGGCGTGCCTTCCGTATTGGTGGGTGATTTAGACGGTGGTACCAGCTGTATCGATGGTATTCCTCTGGGTGGCGCTGCCGGTATAACGCCAGATGCGGACTTCCTGGCCCAGGTTACCGCGAGCGATAACTGTTTCTCCTTTATTGAAACCATTCCGACTGGTTTCGTGCCTCGTTTTGGTGGCGACAACGAAGATTCGTCTTTCACCATCGGTGTACGTGGCGAGCTGGATTACGGTACCGGACTGTCTTATGACGTCAGCGCCCAGCGCGGATCCAACCGGTCTGACTTCATGATCTCCAACACCATCAACGCGTCTTTAGGACCTGATACACCACGAGATTTTGTACCTGGCGGCCAAGAACAAACTGAGACTCTCTATAACGTGGACTTCGTCTATCGTATGGATGTTGGTCTAGCATCAGATCTGAACATCGCGTTCGGCGCGGAATACCGTGAAGAAGATTTCGAGCTTTACGCCGGTGATGCAGCGTCCTATCAATTAGGACCTTTGGCTGACCAAGGCTTTTCGTCAAGCTCTAACGGCTTTGGCGGTTTCCCGGCAAATACTTCAGCCTCCCAAGACAGCACAGCTTTCTATGTGGATCTGGAAGGGGATCTCACCGAAGCGCTGACGGTTCAAGCGGCAGTTAGAAATGAGGACTTCAGCACCTTTGGCGACACCACGGATTATAAGTTGGCGGGTATTTATCGCCTGACTAACGACTTCCGCATTCGCGGTGCGTTTTCAACGGGCTTCCATGCACCTACTGCAGGTCAGGCCAATATCACCAACGTAACCACCCAAATCGTTGGCGGTGCCTTGACCGATCAGGGCACCTTGCCGTTGTTCTCAGCCCCCGGCCAGTTGGCTGCTGATTACATCGAAAGCCAAGGTAACGGTCGTCCGACTTTGGGGCCAGAAGAAGCTGAAAACTTCTCCATCGGCGTCGCCTTTGATCTGGAAAACTCTAGCTGGACCATCGATTACTACAACATCGAAGTAACCGATCGGGTGGCCTTGGGTGCCAACATTAACTTCCTGGAAGCGCTGAACTATGCCGCTGGCGGCGCAACCTACACGTCGGTCAGCGATGCGCTGACGGGCTTGGGTAACGCTGGATCCATTAATCGCCAGTCGTTTACAGGCTTAGAAGACCTGAAACAGTTCCGATTCTTCACCAACAGCTTTGATACCACGACGACGGGTATCGACGTCGTAGGTAGCACAGACTTTGCACTGGGCGACGGCGAGTCCAAGGTCACCGTCGCGTTCAACTACAACAAAACTGAAGTGGACAGCCGCGGCACCATCAACCCGATCAGCGATGGTCGCGTAGAGGCGTTGGAAGACTTGCTGCCCAATGTGAAAGGTAACGTTTCGTGGAGCCATATGCAGGGTAATTACCGTACCTTGCTGCGCGCCAATTACTACGGTTCCTGGCGTTCAACTGGTAATGGTTACAACGTGGGTTCTGAGATCCTCGTGGATGCCCAAGTGGCATACACCTGGGATGAAAACCTGGAGCTGGTACTGGGCGTGGATAACCTCTTCGACGAATATCCGAAGAAAAATCCTGGCGCAGGTAGCATCGGTCAGCTTTATCCTGAAGACAGCCCGTTCGGCTTCAACGGTGGTAGTTGGTACCTGCAGGTACGTTACGCGATGTGATTCAGTTGCGTCCTACCTGACAAAACCCGCTTCGGCGGGTTTTGTTTTTTCTGGGCAGTGAATTCTAGAGTAGTGGATACTGCTGCGCTGAAAAGACGATCTCGCCCTAAATGATGATCATGGCTTTGGTGT
>CAJXAC010000021.1 GCA_913050035.1 uncultured Gammaproteobacteria bacterium
GAAACCACCAGACGCGTAGAATACTTCTTCAGTGCCGTCTTCCATACGCAGAGTAACCGCTCCGGGCTGAATACCTGTCAACAAAGGCGCGTGACCTGGCATTACGCCTAACTCACCAATGGTACCGCGTGCCGATAACATCGTAATGGTGCCAGAGAACAACGACTGTTCGGCGCTAACGATTTCACACTGCATACTTGCCATAGGGTTCTACCTGTCGTTTAGCCTGATTACCCGGCGTTAAATCGTTTTCGCTTTTTCAATGGCATCTTCAATGCTGCCCACCATGTAGAAAGCATCTTCTGGTAGATCGTCGTACTCACCATCAAGAATCGCTTTAAAGCTGCGTACAGTTTCTTCACGGCTAACAAACTTGCCTGAGTTACCGGTGAATTGTTCCGCAACGAAGAACGGCTGGGAGAAGAATTTCTGGATCTTTCGAGCACGGTATACCAGCTGCTTATCTTCTTCAGACAGCTCATCCATACCCAAGATCGCAATAATGTCGCGCAGTTCCTGATAGCGCTGCAATACCTGCTGCACAGTCTGGGCCACTTGATAGTGCTCTTCCCCAACAATTAACGGATCCAGCTGACGGCTAGTGGAGTCCAGAGGGTCAACCGCTGGATAAATTCCGAGGTCCGTGATCGCACGAGACAAAGTAACCGTTGAGTCTAAGTGGGCAAACGTAGTTGCTGGTGACGGGTCGGTTAAGTCGTCCGCTGGTACGTATACCGCCTGAACCGAAGTGATTGAGCCAGTCTTGGTGGTTGTGATGCGCTCCTGCAGAACACCCATCTCTTCCGCCAATGTGGGCTGGTAACCTACCGCTGAAGGCATACGGCCGAGTAGTGCGGACACCTCAGTGCCAGCGAGGGTATAACGATAAATGTTGTCAACGAAGAGCAGCACGTCACGGCCTTCATCGCGGAACTTTTCTGCCATGGTCAATCCGGTCAACGCTACGCGCAGACGGTTTCCAGGAGGCTCATTCATCTGTCCGAAGACCAGTGAAATCTTATCCAATACACCGGCTTCTTCCATTTCGTAGTAGAAGTCGTTGCCTTCACGTGTGCGCTCACCCACGCCAGCAAATACTGACAAACCTGAGTGTTCGATGGCAATGTTTCGAATCAGCTCCAACATGGTCACGGTCTTACCCACGCCCGCACCACCAAACAGGCCTACTTTACCGCCACGCGCAAACGGGCAGATAAGGTCTATGACCTTAATGCCGGTCTCTAGAACCTCGTTGTCACCAATTTGATCTTCGTAGGTAGGCGCCTTACGGTGAATTGGCATCTGTTCTTGAGCGTTCACCGGACCTTTTTCGTCGATGGGGTTACCCAACACATCCACAATCCGGCCCAATGTTTCTTCGCCGACAGGAATCGAGATCGGTGCGCCTGTATTAGTCACTTCCAAGCCGCGCGATAAGCCATCAGACACGCCCATGGCGATGGTACGGACAACGCCGTCACCCAATTGCTGCTGCACTTCTAGCGTCAGACCACTGGCGCCCACAGACAACGCATCGTAAACCTTGGGAACATTGTCCCGATCAAACTCAACGTCAATGACCGCACCAATAATTTGTACAATTCGACCGCTGCTCATGCCTTGCCTCTTTACCGTTTTATTATCTGGTTTGTTATTCGTTACAGCGTTAAACCGCTGCCGCACCACTGACGATTTCCGCAATTTCTTGGGTAATCGCCGCTTGCCGTGCGTTGTTATATATAAGTTGTAATTCGTCTATTAGCTTCGCGGCATTTTCGGTGGCGTTTTTCATCGCCACCATTTTTGCCGCCTGCTCACAGGCGCCGTTTTCAATGACCGCCTGGTAGACCTGGGCCTCAACATAACGCAACACCAATCCTTCGATCAGCTGCCGTGCATCGGGCTCATAAATGTAGTCCCAACGATGCTGATAAGATGCATCATCCTCGGGATCCAACGGCAACAACTGGCGCACTGTCGGCGTTTGAGTCATGGTGTTTTCAAACTCGTTGGTCGCCAAGTACAGCCGGTCGATCTCGCCATTTTCGTAGGCATCAAGCATGACCTTGATGCCACCAATAAGATCGGCAATCGCCGGGGTTTCACCCACATCGTTCATCACCGCGCGAATGTTGCCGCCCACCGAGCGGAAAAAAGGCGCCGCCTTACTGCCGATTAAGCCAAGCTCTACCTCTTTGCCCTGACCGTCCCAGTCGCCCAACTCTTTAACGACCTTACGGAACAGGTTGACATTGAGACCACCACAGAGACCGCGATCCGTTGCAACAACGATATAGCCAACCCGTTTGATCTCGCGCTCCTGCATATAAATATGCTTGTATTCAGGATTGGAGTTTGCCAGGTGACTGATCACCCCACGAATACGCTCACTGTAGGGCTTGCCCTGCTGCATGCGATCTTGAGTGCGGCGCATTTTGCTGGCCGCCACCATCTGCATAGCACTGGTGATCTTTTGCGTATTTTGTACGCTACCGATCTTTTTCTTAATTTCCTTGCCAACAGCCATGTTTTCTTCTCTTTAGCCGCGTTACGCTTTTAATCGATCGTATTTAGGTCAACGCCAATTGGGGCCGCTTTAATACGTTTGTGTCGCTTTGAACTTTTCGATCGCTTCGCGCAGGGTGTTCACAACGTCGTCGTTGTAGGCGCCAGTTTCGTTAATGGTGTTAAAAAAGTCCGCGTATTCAGACTTCATAAAGCCCAGCAGCGCTTGTTCGAAATCAAGCACTTTATCAACCGCAACGTCGGTTAAATAACCTTCATTAGCGGCGAATAGCACCGTACCCATTTCCGCAACAGACATAGGCGCGAACTGCTTTTGCTTCATCAATTCGGTTACCCGAGCCCCATGCTCCAGCTGGCGACGCGTCGCATCATCGAGGTCAGAGGCGAACTGAGAAAACGCCGCAAGCTCACGGTACTGGGCTAATGCCATTTTGATACCGCCAGAGATTTTTTTCATAAACGGCGTTTGCGCTGAACCACCCACCCGCGATACCGAAATACCAGGACTCATTGCCGGACGCAGTCCAGAGTTGAAGTTATCAGTTTCAAGGAAAATCTGACCGTCAGTAATAGAAATTACGTTCGTTGGAACAAACGCTGATACATCACCCGCTTGAGTTTCAATAATTGGTAGTGCCGTTAATGATCCGGTTTTACCTTTTACCGCGCCGTTAGTCTGCTGCTCTACGTAGTCAGCGTTAACTCGCGCAGCGCGCTCCAGCAGGCGTGAGTGCAAATAGAAGACGTCACCAGGGTAAGCCTCACGGCCCGGCGGACGACGCAGCAACAGGGAGATCTGCCGATATGCCCACGCCTGTTTGGTGAGGTCGTCATAAATTACCAGAGCGTCTTCACCGGTGTCGCGGAAGTACTCTCCCATGGCACAACCTGAATAGGCTGAAATAAACTGCATAGACGCTGGGTCGGATGCGCCCGCGGCAACAACCGTGGTGTACTCCATAGCGCCGTGCTCTTCCAAAGATCGCACGATGTTAGAAATGGTCGACATCTTCTGCCCAATGGCCACGTAAACGCATTTAATGCCACTGTTCTTTTGGTTGATGATGGCGTCTACCGCGATTGCCGTCTTACCAATTTGACGGTCACCGATAATCAGTTCCCGCTGACCTCGGCCAATCGGCACCATGGCATCAATACACTTAAAACCAATCTGTACCGGCTGATCTACCGACTGACGCGCGATAACGCCGGGCGCCACTTTTTCAATCGGAGAAGACTGAGCAGCATTAATCGGCCCCTTGCCGTCGATGGGATTACCCAAGGAGTCAACAACACGGCCAAGCAACTCTGGACCTACCGGCACTTCCAGAATACGGCCGGTACAACGAGCGGTCATGCCTTCTGTAAGGCTGTCGTAGTCGCCTAATACAACCACACCAACCGAGTCCCGTTCCAAGTTAAGCGCCATTCCGTAGAGTGATCCATCAAATTCGATCATTTCACCGTATTGCGCGTCCGCCAAACCATGGATTCGCACAATGCCGTCAGACACGCCAACAATCGTGCCTTCGTTCTGCGCTTCAGCGGTGACGTCGAGACCCTGAATACGACCTTTAATAATGTCGCTGATTTCAGATGGGTTTAGTTGTTGCATGTTCAGTTCCTGTTAAAACCTGTTTCTACTCAAGGATGTTGTGGTGCTTTTCGTCAAACCTGCACGAGCGCATCGACCAGCTTGGTCAGTCTGCCTCTTACCGAGCCGTCAATCACAACATCGCCCGCACGAATAATGGCGCCGCCCATCAGCGACGCATCTACAGTGGATTCAATGGCGATTTCTTTATCGAACTTTTTACGCAGGGCCGTTACCAAGGCATCCGTCTGCGCCGCGCTCAACTCATAAGCAGCGGTTACTTTGACATCTAAGCTGCGCAATTCTTCTGCGCGCAGCGTTTCAAATTGAGCAACGATTTCATTCAACAGCGCAAGGCGGTCGTGGTCTGCAAGCGCTAGGAGAAATTTTCGTGCCTGATCATCGATTTCGTCAGCGCACAACTCACCGAGCTTGCCCGCCTTTGCCATGGGCGAAAGGTCGGGACTAGTTAGCAGCACACTAACGGTTTCGTGTTGGGCTGTTGAAGCAAGCACACCCAGCATGCGTGACCAGTCCTCTAAAGCGCCCCCGCTCTTGGCGATATCGAATACCGCATTTGCGTAAGGACGAGCAATTGTTGCGAGTTCAGCCATTGTTTAAAGCTCTGCCGCCAGTTGTTTGAGCATTTGCTCGTGCTTTTCTGCATCGATGCTGTCTTTCAGCACCTGTTCGGCGCCGTCAATGACCAATGCCGCCACTTGACCACGCAGCGCCTCTTTTGCTCGATTCACTTCCTGCTCAATTTCAGCTTTGGCAGCATCAACCAGCCGCTCGCCTTCGGACCGCGCTTCAGCTTTCGCATCTTCAACCATCTGATTGGCACGAGTGCGAGCCTGCTCGATGATTGATGCGGCTTCCGCCTTCGCCGCAACGAGCTCTTGCTCCGCATTGTCCGCTGCCTGAGCTAGCTTTTCGTCTGCCTCTTCCGAGGCGCGCAATCCGGCGGCAATGGCCTCTTGCCGATCATGCATGGCCTGACGAATAGGCGGCCAGATGTACTTCATGCAAAACATTACGAAAACTAAGAACGTAATACTTTGGCCGATTAGCGTTGCGTTTAAATTCATCGCCTGTCTCTTCCTATGGGTCTTACTTAACCGTTATCGGCGCCCCTTATGGAGCCACCGAACAAACATCCGCCGCTGACAAATCTGTCGCGAGGGGTTTAAGCAACGGCAAAAATAACGTAGAGGCCGATACCAACACCGATCATGGGTACCGCGTCTACGAGACCCAAAACGATGAAGAGCTGGGTTCGCAACATAGGCAGCAATTCTGGCTGACGCGCCACACCCTCAAGGTACTTGCCACCCAAAACACCTACACCAATGGCGGCTCCAACCGCGCCTAAGCCCATCATCAATGCGCCCGCGATATATAAAAGTCCTGCCTGTTCCATCATTGCTCCTAGTTTCGAGTTTTACTTTGCGACCACAGCCGCCTTTTTTATGTATTTCTAGTGTTCGTCAACGTCGTGCGCCTGGGCCAGATAGACCACGGACAACACGGCAAAGAGGAACGCCTGCAAAGTGATTATCAAGACGTGGAAAACCGCCCACGCCCACTGCATAAGCCCACCCGCTAAGGCCAGCACCACGCCGCCACCAAACGTCAGCGCGATAAGGATAAATATCATTTCACCAGCGTACATGTTGCCGAATAGACGCAGACCCAAGGACAAAGGCTTGGCAATCAGAGTGACACTCTCTAACAAAAAGTTGATCGGTACGATGAAGATCGCCATGACGCCTTTTTGCACTGGGAACGGGTGGAATGATAGCTCCGCGAGGAAGCCGCCTATGCCTTTGCATTTAACGCTGTAGTAAATAACCAGCGCAAACACCGACAAAGCCAATGCCATGGTGATGTTTGGATCCGTGGAAGGCACAATTTTCATGTGCGAGATACCTGCGACAACCGCCAGCTCAGGCAGCCAGTCAACAGGCAATAAATCCATAAGGTTCATTAAAAACACCCATACAAAAATCGTAAGGGCGAGGGGCGCTATCAACGCATTCTTGTGATTAAAGACGCTGAGAACTTGGTCTTCTAGGGTCTCGACGATCATCTCCACCGCGTTTTGTAACCCGCCGGGCACGCCAGAGGTAGCCGCAGCCGCAGCCTTTCGGAACAACATTAAAAAAGCTAAGCCCAGGCCGATAGACCAAGCCATTGAGTCTACGTTAATCGACCAGAACCCCATCGCAGCGGCCTCTTCGGCGCTGTGTGCGAATTCCCATTGCCCAGTCTGCGGATTCATACCGTAGGTCAGGTTAGTGAGGTGGTGTTCAATGTACTGAGCCGTTGTTTTAGCTTCGCCGGCCATAGGTATTGTTTTTCCTAGTGTTTCATTGGCTGTTGCTACGCAGCAGACGTGGCCGCACTAAAGCGACAACGAAACTTAACTGCGCTATCACGAAGGTGACAAAAAAACTGATTGGGTCTGCTCCCACAACCCCAAAACTTAGGGCCATCAGCATCATCGTTACCACCCACTTGGTCACGCTGTGCATTACCAAACGTGCTGCATGAACCGCTCTCTTTTGCTGCCATGCCAAGAGGCCATTGGGTAGGAGTGCGCTGGCAAAGCCCGCAACCGCGCCGCTAAATAGAGCGGCTTCGGCCCACCAAAAACCCAGACAGCAAATCAAACCGAGAACGATCTGCACCAACAATACAGTGGTCACGGCACTGTTTTGATGCAGCCACCGTATCAAGGCGGCGCGGATTATAAAGACTGGCCGTTTAACCTTCAACGCTTTTACACCCTGTAGAGCTGGGAAACAGTAGATTAATTTTTATCGACACACCAAGGCAGGTCGCGCCCCCCTGAGCAAGGGTTATGTGGGTAAGCGCAAGCGCTGCAGCACTCCGTCCAACTCATCCAAGTTGCCATACTTAATTACTAACTCGCCACGCCCTTGCGCGCGCTGAGTAATCCGCACATTAGCGCCCAAATGGTCTGACAAACGCCGCTCCAGTAGTGCAGTATCGCCGTCTTTGTCGCTGGTGCGTTGGCCTTGCTTGGGCGAAACTGCCGACAATTTACGCACAAGCGCCTCGGTTTGACGCACCGATAGTTGCTTCATCGCAACATCTTGGGCAATCAAATCCTGTTCGGTACCCGCCAAACCCAACAAAGCTCGGGCGTGGCCCATGTCGAGTTTGCCTTCCATCAACAGATCCCGCGCGACGCTGCCAAGATTGAGTAGGCGCAAACTATTGGCGATAGCGGCACGGGATTTCCCCACTACCTCGGCAAGCTCTTGCTGGGTTAACTCAAATTCCGAGCGCAGCCGCGCCAACCCGAGCGCCTCTTCCACTACATTCAGGTTTTCGCGCTGAATATTCTCAATAAGCGCAAACGCCGACGCTTCTCTGTCGCTGACATCACGCTGCACCACCGGAATAGTTTGTAAACCCGCTTGCTGAGCCGCGCGCCAACGACGCTCGCCCGCAATAAGTTCAAAACCGCCTTGGGGCAGAGCGCGAACAACAATGGGCTGCAGCACACCATGGTGCTGGATAGAGGTTGCCAACTCATCTAACGCCTCCGGTGCGAAGACTCTTCTGGGTTGAAAAGGGCTTGGTTTGATTTGAGCTACCGCAATTTCAGTAACACGCTGGGTTGCGGTCGAAGTTGCGACGTTTTCCTCCGCAACTTGGCTATCCGACGTTACTTTAGTCGGGCGAGAGAGTAGGGCATCCAGTCCTTTGCCTAGTTTCTTTTTCGTCATGTGCTGATGCTCTTTACTGGTTACAGGGACTGGTTTATTGGGCGTTACGTTTGCGAACTTCTGCCGCCAACGCTTGGTACGCTAGCGATCCACGGGAGCCTCTATCGTAAAGCAATATAGGGAGACCATGACTTGGCGCTTCTGCAAGACGCACATTGCGCGGCACCACGGTACGAAAAACTTGGTCACCAAAATAGTGAATCAATTGTCGTGACACATCTCGTGTCAACCCGTTGCGGGGGTCATACATGGTGCGCAACAGGCCTTCAATCTGCAGGTTCGGATTAGCCTTTTCGCAAATTCCATCAACCGTATCCAACAACGCACTGAGCCCCTCTAAGGCGTAATACTCGCACTGCATTGGAATCAGCACACTGGTCGCTGCAACCAACGCATTTACCGTCAAAATATTCAGTGAAGGAGGGCAGTCAATTAATACATAGTCGAAATCAGCCGCATGGCCGCGAAGTAAATCGCGCATAACAAATTCGCGCTCACTATGTTGCAGCAACGCAACTTCTGCTGCGGTCAAATCAATATTCGACGGCATCACCTGATAACTGGCAGGTGACGTCTGGGCGGCTTCGGCAAACGGCACCTCGGCCATCAACCAGTGGTAGCTCGATACCGGCAGATCATTTTTATCCACACCGCTGCCCATGGTTGCGTTGCCTTGCGGGTCGAGATCAATCATCAAAACCCGTTCATTCAGCGCGGCCAAGGCCGCGGCGAGATTCACCGTTGTGGTGGTTTTGCCAACACCACCTTTTTGGTTAGCTACTGCAATAATTCTGGTCAAAGTCTTTCCAAAACTTCTACAACGTGGGGCTGGTCACTACCAGGAACAGCGACCCGCTCGGTGCGGTAATGGTAGGTCATGTCTTCTCCACCGCTCTTAGCTACAGGGTCGGCTGTTTCCATCTGAGTGCTGCTAAACACTACCACGCGCGCGCCCGGGTTTAACGCTGGCTCCAGCATTGGCCATAATTTCGCAGCCGGCGCCACCGCTCGGGCTACCGCAGTATCGAAACGTTTTTGTGGGGCTGCTGTGCCAAAATCTTGTTCCAAGAGCTCTACGTTTGGCAGTTCCAGCTGGCTTTTAACCACCTGCAAAAACCGTATTCGCTTCGCCATCCGATCGCACAATGTGAACTGTCGTTGCGGGTTAACAATAGCTAAGGGTATTCCTGGTAATCCCGCCCCAGTTCCTACATCCAGTATGGATATTCCGTGTAAGTATGCGCTCACACTCAAACTGTCCAATACATGTCGCGATCTAAGACGGTCGATGTCTTGGCGCGACACCAGATTAATGCTGCGATTCCATTTTTCCACCAAAGCCACGTAGTCCAACAGTTGCTGGTGTTGTGCTTCGGTGAGACAGACACCCAGCTGCTTAGCGCCTGCAAGTAATTGGTCGTTCGGCGCGTTCAGATGGAAGCCACTTTTTTTGCGTGAATTAATAAGATGGACAGGGCAGCGGGCGTCATGCCTTGGATTCGCGCCGCGCGTGCTAATGATTCTGGTCGTTGTTGATCCAGTTTTTGCCGCAATTCGTTAGATAGTCCATCAATACTTGAATAGTCCAACTCTGCTGGTATTTGCATGGCTTCATGCCGCCGAATCTTCGCGATCTCGTCGTCCTGGCGCTTTATATAACCAGCGTATTTTGTTTCGACTTCCAGTTGGCGGAGTACGTTCACCGCTAACTCGTTTTGCGTGTCAATGGATAGGGCCACGGCAACCCGGTCTGCCGTAACTTCCGGGCGTCGCAATGCGTCCAGCAATGTTGTTTCTTTGCGTAGTTTAAGCTCTAGTGCGCCATCTAAATCACTTCCTGGCATTACACATTCGCCTGCAAATTTCAGCTTCAACGCCTGTAGTTGGCCCATCTTTTCCTCATAGTGGGCGCGCCGTTGCGCCCCCACTAACCCCATATCAACACCCAGAGGAGTCAATCGTTGGTCTGCATTATCCTGACGTAAGCGCAGTCGAAACTCCGCGCGACTGGTAAACATTCGATACGGCTCTGTCGTACCCAGATTAATAAGGTCGTCAACCAGAACGCCAATGTATGCCTCATCCCTTCGTGGCTCCCAAAAGCTCTCGCCTTGAACCTTGCGGGCCGCGTTAATGCCTGCAAGCAGGCCTTGGGCACCCGCCTCTTCATAACCTGTCGTGCCGTTTATTTGCCCTGCGAAAAATAATCCTTCAAGGGCTTTCGTTTGCAGTGAGTAGGTCAAATCACGAGGGTCGAAATAATCGTATTCAATGGCATAGCCGGGTCGAGATATGTGGGCTTGCTCAAAGCCTCGCATGGTTCGCACGAAGGCCAACTGAACATCAAAAGGCAGACTAGTAGATATACCATTCGGATACAGTTCTGTAGTCGTTAAACCCTCTGGCTCTATAAAGATCTGGTGCTGGGTCTTATCCGCAAAACGTACGACTTTATCTTCAATACTTGGGCAATAGCGCGGTCCGACGCCTTCGATCGCTCCACTAAACATAGCTGAGCGATGCAAATTTTCGCGAATAATTTGATGGGTGCTGTCATTAGTGTAGGTGATGTGACATTCGGTTTGCTGCGGATGTTCAGACCTTTGGCCTATCGACGACATGACCGGCCGCGGATTATCTCCCGGCTGCTGTTCGAGTTCAGTAAAGGCTACCGTTCGGCCATCAATGCGGGGCGGGGTGCCCGTTTTTAATCTGCCAACCCGAAAGGGCAGCGCTCGCAAGCGCTGCGCCAGCAGACTCGAAGGCGCGTCACCAGCGCGACCGCCCGGTTGCTGTTCATCACCAATATGTATTTTTCCGTCTAGAAATGTGCCTGTGGTTAGCACAACACAGGGTGCGTAAAAATCCAGACCCATCTGGGTTTTACAACCAACCACTCGATCGCCTTCAACCAGCAGATCGACTACAGACTGCTGAAAAATCTTTAACCCTGGTTGGTTTTCCAGAATACGCCGCACCGCATTGCGATAAAGGGCCCGATCCGCTTGTGCGCGTATCGCTCGCACAGCTGGCCCCTTACTGGAATTGAGTACGCGAAAGTGTATTCCCGCTTGGTCGGTTGCACGACCCATAACGCCATCCAGCGCATCGATTTCAGCAACAAGATGGCTTTTGCCAATCCCGCCAATCGCTGGGTTGCATGACATTTGGCCAATAGTTTCGATGTTTTGCGTAAGTAAAAGCGTCCGCACACCCATGCGCGCAGCAGCAGCAGCAGCTTCTGTACCGGCGTGGCCTCCGCCGATAACGATGACATCAAATTGTTCTGGGTAACGCATACCTTCCATCCAGGCTGCGACGGGCGCGATAGTATAGTGATTAGGGTTTGTTTTGGAAGGTGTCTACTTACCAATACAGAATTCGGAAAATATCCGCCCGAGCAGGTCATCAGCGCTGATATCTCCAGTAATACTCCCCAAATAGTGCTGAGCCAATGCTAATTCCTCTGCAACCAGTTCTGCCGCAAGCCCATCATGCAGCGCCAACTGTGCTGCTGCCACTTGATCTGCCGAGGCTTTGAGAGCGTCGACATGCCGGGCGCGTGCAGAAAATTCTGTGCTTTCATCAGCGAAGCCAACGAATTCATGCAGTTTTGTTTTCAACTGATCTATGCCGGCACCAGTAAGCGCCGATACCGTTATATGGTTTACCTCTTCTGGCAGATCCGGCGGCAATGCCAAATCTGCCTTGTTAACAACAACAAGGACCCTCGCAGATGAAAACTGCTCTTCTTGGTCTTCTGCTTTTAAGTCGGCCAGCTGCTGAGACACGGCAGCGACACTGAGGTCCGGAGCTGCCATAACCAATAGCACAATGTCTGCCTGAGCTATCTGCGCACGCGCACGGGCCACTCCCTGCTGCTCGACTGCGTCCGAGCTGTCCCGCAAACCCGCCGTGTCGATTAGCCGTATCGGTAGGTTGTTAACCAACAAATCTATTTTTAACAGATCACGCGTTGTTCCAGGAATATCCGTGACAATGGCTGCGTCTTCCCCAGCCAAAGCATTGAGCAAACTCGACTTACCTACGTTCGGCGCGCCAATCAATGCGACCTGCACACCATTACTAAGCAACCTGCCTTGGTTAGCGCTGGCGATAATATTTGTCAGTATTTTGTCCAGACTGCCGAGTGCGTTCACCACTCCTGCTTGTTCGAGGATTTCAATCTCTTCATCGGGAAAGTCGATCGCCGCCTCAACTTGCACTCGTAACCTTGTTAGTTCTTCGATTAATACATTGACCTTGTTAGAAAAATCACCGCGCAGGGTATTAAGCGCTGCCCGGGCTGCGGCTTCTGAAGTACTGGCAATTAAGTCAGCGACGCCCTCAGCTTGAGCTAAATCCAACTTACCGTTATGGAAAGCGCGCTCGCTGAACTCTCCGGGCCTTGCTAGCCGCGCTCCAAGACCGCATAGGGCGTTAATAATTCGTTGTTGCACCACCGGTCCGCCATGGCCCTGAAGCTCTACCACCTCCTCCCCGGTAAATGATTGAGGCTCTGGAAACCACAGCGCTATGCCGTCATCTAAGTGTTCGGATCCGTGTACAAATTGACAATAAACGGCACTGCGCGCCACTAACTTTCGCTCGCAAATTGTTTCTGCTACTTGCTTAGCCCCAACCCCCGACAACCTCACGATACCGATGCCGCCTTGCCCTGGTGGGGTGGCAATAGCGCATATCAGATCTTGGTCAAGAACCTGGGTCATACCTTAACGGAGGGCGGTAAAATACGTTATGCCGCGTTACTCAATTAGCCGCTGGCCTGGGCCTTTTCAACCTGTCTATAAACGAAGGTTTGCTGGGCGATTGACAGTAGGTTATTTACCAGCCAGTACAGGACTAATCCCGCAGGGAAGAACAAAAATAACACCGTAAACATAATAGGCATCATCTTCATGATTTTAATCTGCATTGGGTCACCTACTTGAGGATTCAGCGCCTGCATCAGGTATGTGCTCGCTCCCATCAATAGCGGCAAAATAAAGTATGGATCCATAGCCGCTAGGTCATTAATCCAAAAAACGAAAGGTGCCTGCCTGAGTTCAACGGATTCCAATAACACCCAATACAGCGCGAGAAAAATCGGCATCGGCAGCAGCATGGGCAAACAACTGCCCAGCGGATTAGCACCCTCCTTTTTGTAAAGAGCCATCATTTCTCGGGATAATTTCTCGCGGTCATTGGCATAGCGTTCCTGAATGCGTTTCATTGCTGGCGCAACTCTTCGCATATTCGCCATAGACCGGTAACCTTTTGCCGAAACCCAGTACAGTGCTGCCTTTACCGCGAGCGTAAGCAGGATAATCGACAGACCCCAGTTACCCGTTACCGAGTGGAAGTAATTTAGGACCTTGAACAACGGTTCCGCAATCCACCACAGAAACCCATAGTCGACGGTCATGTTCAAATTGGGCGCAATCTCTTCTAGAGTAATTTGGTCTTTGGGACCAGCATAAAAACCTGTTTGCCACAGACCGACACCTCCCGGTGCAACCTGCTTAGCCTGTCCAATGGTTCGAAAAAGGTAGTTACCATCACGACTGCGACTGGCCTCGAAGCGGTTTTTTTCATCCGCGGGCGGCACCCAGGCTGACAAGAAATAGTGCTGAAGAAAGGCCATCCATCCGCCTTCCAAAGTAAAACTAAGAGGCCGTTCATCGAGATCATCGAATTCCACTTTTTCGTAACGGTTTTCAAGGGTCGTCGTTGCACCACCAAAAAACGGCTGCGGCGCTAGTGGTATTGACTCGTCCAAGCTAGGTGCTCGGTTATCACGTTTTATCTGGGCGAACATCCCAGCCACAAAGTTGCTGGTTTTGTTATTCCTTACCCTGTATTCGACGTCAACCAAGTAATCATCGGCTCTAAAGCGAAAAATCTTCTCTACTGGATTGCCGGCAACGTCAGCTCGTAAAACCACCTCAATTTCACCTTGATCAATCTCGTAGCTGACCCTATCAGCTCTATAGAGTGGTCTCTCGCCATTACTGTCGGTGCCGTCAGCTCCAATTAAACCGCTTTGAGCGATATAAGTTCTTTGCACGCTTTGATCTAACAAGACAAAGGGCACATCGGGACGATCGATTTCTACCGGGAATTTTGGCAACAAAACTCGAACTACATCGCCACCTTTAAGGTCTATCCACATCTTCAACGAAGGTGTTGTTACCCTGACAAGGCGGTTACCACCGATTGTGGACAAAGGGTTAACCTGCTCAACGGCCGGCATACTGGCGGTGGGTAATGCCGGAATATCACCGCCTGAAACCAGTGAATTGGTTAATTCTGGGACCGAGTCTGACACAGAATCTGCAGCAAAATCCGAAGATGAAACCGCTGGTTCCACCGCATAATAGTCTTGGTCTCGTGCTTCTTGGACGTCTCCATTCCACGCGAGAATAAGCAAGTAACCAGTAGCTGCTAGGCAAATTAATAAAACTACGCGTTGAATCTCAGCCGGCAACATGCTTCACCTCTGTTTTTTGTTTTTCTGCTTCTGGCACTGGATCCGCCCCGCCATCGCTCCATGGGTTACAACGCAAGATACGCCAAGTCGCCAACAACATGCCGCGCCACGGGCCATGTTCGCGTAATGCGATGATTGCGTAGTTTGAACACGTCGGATGGTACCGGCAGCAGGGAGCGTTTACTGGGCTAATTACCAATTGATACATTCTTACAAAAGCAATGAGCAAAGCACTTATTGATCGATTAATTCGCTCGATCATTTAAGCACCGCCAGCAGATAATTTTGCAAATTGCTTGGTTAAAGTCTCTCTCAGTTGATTAGCCGGTATTTTGTTGAATACCTGTATCACAATGTCTTTCGCAGGCAGGTCCTGTTGTGAGGTTCTGAATAACTCACGGATGACACGCTTTATTCGATTGCGGTCATGGGCTTTAGCTGTGCCCCGCTTAGGTACGATCAAACCAAGACGCGCTCGCTCGCAGCCGTTGTCACGGGTTTTCATTTGCACCGCTCCTTCGACCAATTTCTTTTGCGGTCGTCTTAAGACTAACGAATATTCAGTGCCTTGGAGGATGCGGGCTTGCTTAGGAAAACCCTGTTTCATGTCCGTATCAGACAGTAAGGCGCTTACGACCTTTCGCTCTGCGAGCGTTAAGCACTTGGCGCCCTGCTTTTGTCGCCATTCGAGCACGAAAACCATGGGTTCGCTTACGTTTAAGATTACTTGGCTGAAATGTTCTTTTCATGGTTTACGATGACTCTTCTTAACCTTGAACAAAGCAGTGCTTTGTCTTGGTCGTATATTTACGGGGGCGCGATTCTATGAACTGCCTTTTACCCTGTCAATCAAATGAATTTATATCTATGTATATGATTTGTTGCTTGTTATTAAGGCGAGCCCTTTGTGTGGGAAAAAGGCCTAAACCTTTGTCAGCGTTCGGCTTTAGAGATCGGACTAACTGTGGACAACACGCGCGTAAATGTTCGAAAGGAGGTGGACAAATTAGTTATTAAAAGTTATCCACAGGTTGTCAAAGTAATTGCGCACAAATAAGTTGTGGTTTGGTTTGGTAAGCACAGGATCTAATCGGTGCTAAGTGTATGAAAAAGCAGGAATAGCTAATTTAGTCAGCAAAAATTGATATCCGTAATGGATCTTATATTCATCAAAGGAATACAATGCAGGCCGAAGCAAGAAGCAATTCATCCTGCGTCAAAGTATAGTCGTTAGAGCAGTAATAAACGGCGTCAACACAGCGAAAAATTTTACAAGAGGCAGCATTCCGGGTGACATCAACAATTTGGCAACAATGTTTGGCGCAGCTGGAAGTGGAGCTGGGCCAGCAGCAGTTTGAGACCTACATTAGGCCATTACAGGCAAACTTTGATGCGGGACAATTAACGCTAAAGGCGCCAAACGTCTACGTCGAAAAACATGTGAGGCAATCTTACCTAGAGCGTATTGCTGAATTTTTGGACAGTGTGGACGACATCGCCCCCGTCGAGTTGTCAGTTGGTGAGTTCGTAAAAGTAAATAGTGACGCTGTAGAAAAAGAAGAGCAGCCAACGGACCAAAGAGAAGCAAAATCCGCAAAAAAGAACACTCAGCGACATAATGCGGAATCCCACAATCTGAATAGAGAATTCACCTTTGATACCTTTGTTGAAGGCAAGTCAAATGAACTAGCACGAGCCGCCGCTACCCAGGTTGCTGATAACGCAGGTCGTACCTATAACCCGTTGTTGCTTTACGGCGGGGTTGGGCTTGGTAAGACACACTTAATGCAGGCAGTGGGCAATGAACTGCTGCAGAGAAATCCCAACGCCAAAGTGTTGTATCTGCATTCCCAAAGGTTTGTGCAGGATATGGTAAAGGCTCTGCAAACAGGAACGATGCAAGACTTCATGAAGTTTTATCGTTCGGTTGACGCACTACTTATAGACGACATTCAGTTTTTTGCGAAAAAAATGCGCTCGCAAGAGGAGTTTTTTCACGTATTTAACGCACTACTGGAACGCGGCCACCAAATGGTGCTGACCAGCGATAAATACCCACGCGAGATAGATGGCTTAGAAGAGCGACTGAAGTCTCGTTTTGTATATGGATTGACCGTTGAGGTTGAAGCGCCTGATTTAGAAACGCGTGTCGCAATCCTTATGAAGAAAGCAGAAGCCGAGCAAATAGCGCTAGATCAAAGCGTTGCTTTCTTCATGGCGGAACGGATTCGATCGAATGTTCGAGAATTGGAGGGGGCGCTAAGGCGGGTCATTGCTAATGCTCGGTTTACTGGCAGCCGCATTTCTGTTGATCAGGTCAAGCGCGCCTTAAGAGATTTGTTTGCGATTCAGGACCGGCAAATTTCTATCGATAATATTCAGCGCACAGTAGCGGAATATTTCAACATCAAAATGGCAGACATGTTGTCTAAACGCCGCAACCGCTCCATCGCGCGGCCGCGCCAAATTGCCATGGCATTAGCGAAAGAGTTAACCAATCACTCCTTGCCAGAAGTTGGTGATGCTTTTGGCGGGCGCGATCACACCACAGTGCTGCATGCATGCCGTAAAATTGACGATTTGCGTGCTACAACAGCTGATGTTGCTGAAGATTATAAAAATCTGACGCGATTGTTAGCAGGTTAGGGATTGTTATGAAATTCACAATTGCAAGAGATCGATTACTCAAGGCTTTGCAGCTTGCTACAGGGGTAGTAGAGCGAAGACAAACCTTACCGGTGCTGGCAAATTTGTTAATTAAAGCCAACGCAGACGGCGTTGCACTTACGGGTACGGACCTGGAAGTTGAAATGGTCGCGCATACGGATGTGGATGTAGAACAGGTCGGAGAAATTACTATACCCGCGCGCAAGCTCGCAGATATTTGGCGAGCGCTACCGGATGGAGCGGATGTCTCTGTAAGCGTGGAGGGAGATCGTGCGACGGTAAAAAGCGGCCGCAGCAGGTTTACTCTGGCAACTCTTCCGGCAAACGACTTTCCGGAGATCGAAGGCGGAGAAACGGACGTTGTTGTTAGTGTCGCCCAAGCGGATCTGCGCGCGCTGATCGATCAGGTCGGATTTGCCATGGCCCAGCAAGATGTGCGGTATTTTTTGAATGGCATGTTGTTTGAGGTGACAGAAGATCATTTGCGTACAGTCGCGACAGATGGGCACCGCTTAGCCATGTGCACTAAGGGCTGTACCCTTGAGTCGCCGATTGCCGCGCGTCGCCAAGCTATTGTGCCGCGTAAAGCTGTACTAGAACTCAGCCGGTTGTTGGATGAAGAAGACGAGGCCATTCGTATCCAGTTGGGTTTAAATCACCTAAGAGTTACTAAAGGCCCTTTCACGTTGACAACAAAACTCGTTGATGGGCAATTCCCAGACTATGACAAGGTTGTGCCCAAGGATGCGTCCCGCACCCTGGTTGGCGATCGAGACACACTGCGTCAGGGCTTCCAGCGAGCCTCCATTCTGTCCAATGAGAAATATAGAGGCGTCCGCCTAGCTATAGCGTCCGATCAGCTAACGATACAAGCGAACAATCCTGAGCAAGAAGAGGCTGAGGAAGTGGTGCCGGTAGAATTCAATGGCAGCGATTTAGAAATCGGCTTTAACGTCAGTTACCTGCTGGATGTGCTCAGCGTTATGTCAGCTGCTGGCGTGAAGCTGTCGGTCTCGGATGCCAACAGCTCTGCACTACTGGAATCAGCTACGTCGGACGATGCGTTATACGTTGTTATGCCGATGAGGCTCTAACCCCTAACCCGCGATGCACTGTTGCTGCTTAATTTTCTTGAAGTAGAGCAATTCCGCAACCTGACGTCGGCGCGGTTGGAGTTTTGCCCGGGGTTTAACTTAATAGAAGGCCCGAATGGCGCGGGCAAGACAACACTTCTAGAAGCGATTCACCTGTTGGCGCGGGGCAAATCTTTTCGTTCATCAAAGCTCAGTAACCTCATTCAAAGGGATGGGCGCATGTTGCGTGCGCGTGCGCAAGTAGAAAGGGGCTCTGGCCAGCACCACTCCTTAGGGCTGGAGAAGCAAATTGGCGGACAAACCCGGTTACGGCTCGATGGACAAGAGGCGAAAAGCGCGGCTTCTCTAGCGGCATTTTTACCCGTCCAACTGGTTTTACCCAACGTTGCGGGTTTGATCTTTAATGGGCCTGCTGATCGCCGTGAGTTCCTCGATTGGGGGGTGTTTCACGTGAAACAAGATTATGTGCGGTTGGCCCGCCAATATAGAAAGGTTCTGCGTCAAAGAAACGCCTGGCTGCGCGATGATCAGCATGGGCCGATCACAGAAGACCCTTGGATGCCGATGATTACAGAAACCGGGCAACTAATAAGCGAGTTACGAGAAGGGTATCTCGCAACCTTCAGCCCGATCTTCGACGACATACTCAACCGCTTGGACCCGGACCTTGACTGCGTTTTGGCCTACCAAGCTGGAGGGTATGAGAAAAACCTAACAGAAACGCGGAAAAAAATGGCCGAAACCAAGCTGCGCGATGTAAAATCAGGGAGCACGCAGCTGGGCCCGCATAGAGCGGACGTTGTTATCAAGCTGGCTGGGGTTTCGGCGCAAGAGACAGCTTCTCGCGGTCAAGGCAAAACTATTGGTAGTGCCGCCGCGCTGGCTCAATCCGCACTGTTAGCACAGCATAATAAACAGCCGTCGCTAGTTTTGATTGATGATTTTGGTGCCGAGCTTGATGAGGCTCATCGGTTGAGATTGTTGCATACACTGCTGGCCATAGGTTGCCAGGTCGTTGCAACGTCGACAGAGCCGTTGTCGGGGCTGCTCAGCGAATTGAGTGGTGAGCACCTCAGGGTGTTCCACGTGGAACATGGTTCCGTGCGTGTTACAGGGGGTGGGGGGTTATAAATTCGTTACACACACCTTTAGGCGTTGGTAAAACAAACCAGGAAAAAATATGAGCGACGAAAAAAGTTACGACTCAGAGAGTATTAAAGTACTCAAAGGTTTAGACGCTGTTCGCAAGCGCCCTGGGATGTATATCGGCGATACGGAGGACGGCACTGGGCTTCATCATATGGTTCAAGAGTTGGTCGACAACTCTATTGATGAAGCTTTGGCTGGTCACTGCGATACGGTATATGTGACAGTCCACCCGGAAGAAGCCATTACGGTGCGAGACAACGGTCGCGGTATTCCTGTAGATATTCACGCAGAAGAGAACGTCAGTGCGGCTGAGGTTATTATGACGACGCTGCACGCTGGCGGTAAGTTTGACGACAACGCATATAAAGTCTCAGGAGGCCTGCATGGTGTGGGCGTTTCTGTTGTAAACGCGCTTTCGGACGTATTTAAGTTAACAGTGCGGCGTGATCAAAAAGTTTACCAACAGGAGTATCACCACGGTGTTCCCGTCGCCCCGCTAAAAGAGGTGGGCGCTACAGAGGAAAGGGGGACAGAATGTTACTTCCGTCCTTCTCCAGAAACCTTTCATAACATCCGATTTCAATACGAGGTTCTGGCCAAGCGCCTGCGCGAGCTTGCGTTCCTGAATTCGGGGGTCGCAATTCACCTGAATGAGGAAAAAACCGGAAAGGAAGACATTTTCCTCTACGAAGGCGGTTTAAGCGCGTTTGTGGCGTTTCTTAATCAAAACAAAACGCCACTTAATGACGTCTTTCATTTCTCTGTTGACCGGGAAGACGGCATTGGGGTTGAAATTGCGATGCAGTGGAATGATACCTTCCAAGAGCAAGTGCACACCTATACGAATAATATTCCCCAGGGCGATGGTGGCACCCATCTGGCGGGGTTTAGGGCCGCTCTAACTCGTACGCTCAATACATATATCGAGCGCGAGAATATGCTCAAGAAAGCTCAGGTAAGCACCACCGGAGATGATGCCAGAGAGGGTTTAACAGCTGTCATCTCGGTGAAAGTCCCTGACCCGAAATTTTCTTCCCAGACCAAGGACAAGCTGGTTTCCAGCGAAGTAAAAACTGCGGTAGAACAAGAGCTTTACCGGTTTTTCGGTGAATTTCTCGACGAGCACCCCCAAGACGCAAAAGCGGTGGTCGGTAAAATGATCGACGCAGCCCGCGCGCGCGAGGCAGCCCGCAAAGCTCGGGATATGACCCGGCGCAAAGGCGCTCTGGATATTGCTGGATTGCCCGGCAAGCTTGCGGACTGCCAGGAAAAAGACCCGGTACTTTCAGAATTATTTATCGTTGAGGGCGATTCGGCGGGCGGCTCTGCAAAACAAGGCAGAGATCGGCGCACTCAGGCAATATTGCCACTAAAGGGCAAGATCCTTAATGTTGAACGGGCCCGGTTCGATAAAATGTTGTCGTCTCAAGAAATTGGCAACCTCGTTACTGCGTTGGGTTGTGGTATCGGTAAGCAAGAGTTTGATGTCGAAAAGTTGCGTTACCACAGTATCGTGATCATGACCGATGCCGACGTCGACGGTTCGCACATCCGCACACTGCTACTAACTTTTTTCTTTCGTCAGATGCCGGAGTTGTTGGAGCGTGGCCATGTATTCATTGCCCAACCGCCGCTGTACAAAGTTAAAAAGAATCGCCAAGAGCGCTACGTCAAAGATGATGACGAACTCAATGGATATTTTTTGGAACTGGCGCTACAGGACGCCAAGCTGTTTGTAAATCCAGAGGCGCCGCCAATCCAGGGTGAGGCGCTAGAGACCTTAGTCAGCGAGTTCCAACAGTTGCTCAAAGATCTTGCGCCGTCCAGCCGCAAATACCCCGAAGAAATCACCAGAGCATTGTTGCGAGTTGCTAGCCTTGATGAAAACTTGCTGTCAGATCAAGGGGCGATGTCAGATTGGGCGGAGAGCTTAAAGAAAACGTTAGGAGAAGATCCTTCCACAGATGCCAGTGTAACGGTTTCTTTCGACAGCGAGCTTAACGTTTATTTACCTACGGTTAGTTTGCTGCTCAAAGGCCGGCGCAAAACGGTAACGTTGACAAAGAATTTCATTGATGGTTTTGAGTATAAGCAGATTACAGCTATGCGGGCGCGCTTAGAGAACTTGTTGGAGTCAGGTTCCTATGTGCAGCGGGGAGAAAAAACCGCTGCGATCGCGCATTTCGCCGAAGCCTTTGAGTGGCTTCAGAACGAGGCGCGCCGGGGTGTCGATATCCAGCGCTACAAAGGCCTAGGGGAAATGAATCCAGAGCAGCTGTGGGAAACGACCATGGATCAGAATGTGCGTCGTATGTTGCGGGTCACTGTGGACGATGCGATTGGTGCAGATCAGATGTTTACAACATTAATGGGGGAGCTCGTTGAACCTAGGCGCGACTTTATTGAGTCCAACGCACTGTCAGTGGTCAACCTCGACGTCTAATTTCCTCGGTCAATAACATTTGCGCCGGATTTTGCACTCGCCATGGTAACGGAAGATCGCAAGCGCTGCCGCTGGTGTACTAGTGATGCCTTATACCAACGCTATCACGACGAAGAGTGGGGGGTGCCGGTTTTCGACTCTTTGGGTCTGTTTGAAAGGTTGGCTCTTGAGTCCATGCAAGCAGGCCTGTCGTGGATAACGGTACTGAAAAAACGTGAGCATATGCAGGCCCAGTTCCTAGGGTTCGATCCGTTTAAATTGGCGCGTTGCAATGAACGCCATATTCAATCATGGCTATTGGATGCCGGACTCATTCGGCACAGAGGTAAGTTGCAAGCGCTTGTGCATAACGCGCGATTGACCATTGCCGAAACGGATTTTTCAGGCCTGTTGTGGCAATTCGCCCCGGATCTAAGTGAAAGGAACCGGCATGCGATCCGACCCCCCAGCCAAACAGCAGAATCCCAAGCCATGGCGAAAATGCTCAAACGCAAAGGCTTCCGTTTTGTTGGGCCGACCACTTGCTATGCATTTATGCAAAGCGTCGGCATGGTGAACGACCATGCTGAAGATTGTTGGCGCTTTGCGGCCTGTTCGAAATTGCAGCATCGAAAGGGTATAGACCAATGAGTGGCTGGGTTATCAACGGTCTGCTTTGGTGTTTGAGTCGAGTGCCTGCCCGGATGGCTGTTTTCGTGTGTCGGTTCATGGCCCGGCGCATGCTTGCCTGGAACACCGAAGCAGCACGGGTTTCTGCAATAAATATTGATTTGTGCTTGCCGCACCTCTGCGCAGATGAAAAACGTGAGCTGTGCTGGCAAAGCTTGATGAACTCGATGCTCCTAGTTTTCGAGCTGGCCCAGATGCGTTTTCATAATGTTGCGGATGTCCGTGAAAGCATAATAAGTGTTGATGGAGCGGAGCTGCTGCATGACGCCTGGCAACGCGGCCAAGGGGTATTGTTATTGACGCCGCACTTGGGTTGCTGGGAAATATTGGGGGCCTACCTTGGTGGCACTTATCCGGTCTCTGCCCTCTATGACCGGCCAAATTTTCTGCCTTTAGAGGAGCCGATCTTGAACGCACGTCAGCGTTTTGGTGCCACCATGCATGCCATCGGCGGTGCGGGCTTACGTCGGATCATGCGGGCAATGCGTGAGGGGCATTTGGTTGTGCTGTTGCCGGATCAAGTGCCCGATTATCAGTCCGGTGGGGAGGTGGCGCCGTTTTTTGGTCAAGATGCCTATACCATGGCGTTAGCCCATCGACTGTTGCAAAGGAATGCGCCAAGGGTACTGATCGCGTCAGCCCTTCGGTGCATAAGTGACAACCAAATCCGTTATCGGCTTACCCTAGCCGAACCTGAAAGCGGTATTTTTGACAGCGATCCAGCGGTGCACGCTACCGCCCTCAACGCGAGTATGGAAAAGGCCATATCCTTGAGCCCAGAGCAATACCAATGGTCATACAAACGCTTTAAACGCTTGAAGAAGGGCGAGGCTAATATCTATCGGCGCCAATAAGCAGGCGTTAGCAACACCAAGAGCGTGAAGATTTCCAGACGACCGAGGACCATGTTGAACATCAGCACCCACTTCACATCTGCTGTGATGCTGTTGTAGTTGACCGCAACATCCCCCAGCCCGGGGCCTAAATTGTTCAAACATGCCCCCACGGCTGAGAATGCCGTAATAAAGTCCATATCACTCATTATCATGAGCGTGCATACAGAGAGCAGAAAGAAGAAAACGTAGACACTAAAAAAACTCCAAACCGCGTCGACTCTGCGGTCGGGCACCGACTCGCGACCCAATTTGATGCTAAAGACACCATTCGGGTGAATCAGGCGCTTAACCTCGCGCATGCCCTGCAGATAGATCATCAGCACCCGGATCATTTTGATGCCACCCGCAGTCGAACCCGCGCAGCCGCCTGCAAAAGCGGCAAAAAGCAGAAGAATGGGTGCGACGGACGGCCAAGCCGCGAAGTTGCTGGTGGTGAAGCCTGTGGTGGTGGTTATAGATACCGCCTGAAAAATGCCGTCGCGCAGGGCATCGTCTGTACTGCCCGGGTGCCACCATAGAATCGCGCATACGATTATCGCTACCAGTGCCAAGACGAACAAATAAACACGCACCTCGACATCCTGAAAATAATGCAATGGGTTGCGGCGTCGCCACACCAGAAAATGTAGGGCAAAGTTAATGCCTGAGAGTGTCATAAAAATTATTGCGACGGCCTCGACGGCACCACTATCGAAATAGCCCATACTGCTGTCATGGGTAGAAAACCCGCCAATAGATACGGTGGAAAAACTATGGGCAATGGCGTCGAAACCGCTCATACCAGCGTACCAATAGGCTAGAGCACAAGCAGCGGTCAAACCAATATACAAATACCATAGTGCTTTCGCGGTCTCGGTGATTCGGGGCGTAAGTTTATTGTCCTTCATCGGCCCAGCCGACTCGGTGCGGTATAGTTGCATGCCCCCAATGCCCAGCATGGGATAGATTGCCACCGCAAGAACGATGATCCCCATCCCGCCCATCCATTGCAGCATCTGGCGATAGATAAGGAGCGATTTAGGTAACTGATCTAGGCCAACAATGGTTGTTGCACCGGTCGTGGTCAGTCCAGAAATTGATTCAAAAACGGCGTCGGTGAATGACAGCTGTAAGGCGTCGCCTAACCAGAAAGGGATTGCTCCAAACATGCCTAGGCCCAAGTAAAATAGCGCGGTAACTAAAAAACCGTCGCCGCCGCGGAGTTCGCGTTTGCCGCGCAGTGGCAGCCATAGCACAAGACCGCTTATGAGCGTAATCGCAAAAGCTGATAAAAAAGTAGTGAGGGTCCTTTCGGCAAAGAACAATGCAACCGCAGCGGGCAGCAAAAAAGAAAAACTGAACAGTGTCAGTAATGTGCCGGTAATGCGTAGGATAACCGTAAGGTGCATGAGGTATTTCGAGCGCTTAGAAGAACGTTAAACCGACTTGGAATAATCGCTCTACTGCACCAATCTGCGCTTTATCAACGAGAAATAGAATCACGTGATCATCAGATGCCACAATGACGTCATCGTGCGCGATCAGCACTTTATCGTCACGCACTATGGCTCCGATCGTGGTCCCAGGGGGCAGTTTGATTTCATTGATGCGTCGACCCACCACCTTCGAGCTCTTCCTATCGCCATGGGCGATGGCCTCAATCGCTTCAGCTGCGCCGCGCCGAAGGCTGTGTACTCGAGCGACATCTGCTCTTCGTACATAAGACAGCAAGGTGCCGATCGTGGCTTGTTGAGGAGAAATCGCTACATCAATCTCACCACCTTGCACCAGATCAACATACGCTGTTTTGCCAATCAGCGTGATTACTTGGCGGACCCCTAAACGTTTTGCCATAAGCGAGGACATGACATTAATTTCGTCATCGTCTGTTACGGCACAAAAGGCGTCGCATTGATCTATGTTTTCCTCCAGCAACAGCTCTCGATCTGTAGCGCTGCCCTGGATTACCACGGCGGAATTTAATTGGTCTGCTAGGGTCTGAGCGCGCTGGGGATTAAGCTCCATGATTCGCACGTCGTAGCTGTTCTCGGTGGCGGCAGCCAACCTTGCGCCGATATTGCCGCCGCCGGCGATAATAACTCGGCGAAATGGCTTTTCTGCCTTGCGCAATTCACCCATTACAGCAGTAATGTGTTCCCGTGCGGCGATAAAAAAGACCTCGTCATCGGTTTCAATGACGGTATCCCCGGAAGGGATAATAGGCTGACCGCGGCGAAAAATTGCTGCGACTCGAGTATCAACACTGGGCATGTGCTCGCTGAGAAAACTCAGCGCCTGACCAACCAAGGGCCCACCCAAATAGGCGCGCATCGCCACCAACTGGGCGCGGCCGTCTGCGAAATCTAAAACCTCTAATGCGCCTGGGTGTGACAATAGCTCGGTGATCTGTTCGGTAACTACTTGTTCAGGGTTAATTAAGCGGTCAATGGGAACGTGATGTTTATCGAATAGGGCGTTCTGGTTCAGATAGGCGCCAGAGCGAATCCTCGCGATTTTCGTTGGTGTGCGAAACATCGAATAGCAGATCTGGCAAGCAACGATGTTTACTTCGTCGCTGGAGGTCACAGCAACGAGAATGTCTGCATCATCAGCACCGGCTCGTTGCAAAACATTGGGGTGCGAAGCAGCGCCTTGGATGGTTTGAATGTCGAGACGGCTGCCGAGCTCGCGTAAGCGGTCACCGTCTTGATCGATGAGAGTGATATCGAAGGACTCTTTTGCCAAGCTTTCAGCCAACGTGCCCCCGACTTGCCCTGCCCCTAGGATCAGAATTTTCATTACATTTGAGCCTTATGAATCAGCGCATAATAAAAACCGTCAGTAGTTGGCTCGCTGGGTAGCATTTGCCAACCAAACTTGGTTGCTGCGCCCAACGGCAGCTGTAAGGGTTGGATGTGGGCGTCGGAATGTTCGCGGACAAACTGCTCAATCACCAGATCGTTTTCTTCGTCAAATACAGAACATGTGGAGTACAACAGGGTACCCCCCTGCTTGAGGCCACGCCATAGGTTAAATAACAGCGCTAATTGTAGCGATTGCTGCTCTGGAATTTGTTCCGGTTGCAACAATAAGCGAATGTCAGGGTTGCGCCGGATCGTGCCGCTCCCGGAACACGGCGCGTCCACGATTACCACGTCAAAGCTCTCTTGTGTTGTCGTATCGGGCAACGTTGCATCGAGATTTCGTAAGACGATTTTACAATCATCGCTGTGGCCGAGGCGTTGGCCGATCTTCAGGGTTTCTTCGAGCCGGTTGGGGCTTTTATCGTTACCCACAAGCTGGTGGGAGGCGTAGCGCTTACACAGCAGTTCGTGCAGTTGATAAAGTTTGCCGCCGGGCGCGCAACAAGCGTCGAACAGTACCGGTGAGTCAATGTGAGGGGGAATATTTTGCAGCACGATGTTGGCGGGAAATTGTGCAGAGAGTTCTTGTACCGCAATTTGACCGTCAGCCCATCCGGGTAAACTGGCCGCAGGCTGTGGCGTTGTTAAAACAATCGCTGCGTTGGGCTCAGATAAGGCGAATGGAATCTGCTGCGCCCTTAACTCGGCGCAATAATCGACAGCGCTGATTTTTGAGGAGTTAACGCGCAGTACCATGGGCGCGCGCTGATCGTTAGCGTGCAACAGGGCTGCCGCCTCATTTGGGTATTGCTGGGAAATTTTTTCGATCAGCCACTGGGGATTATTTGTGGTGGTGGTTGCCCGGGGTTCCGCGTTGCGCAGTATTTTGCGTAACACGCCGTTGATTAAGCCGCGCGCCCAAGGCTTGCCCAGTGGTCTGCAGGCATTGACTGTATTGTTGACCACCGCATGAGCGGGACGGCGCGAGAATTCCAGTTGGTAAGCGCCCACTAACAATAGCATCTCAAGGTCATGGTCCTTATTCCGCAGGGGCTTGGCTAGATATTGAGAAATTTGCTGCCGGAGCGATAGGAAGTGGCGCACAGTGCCGTACATCAGGTCCTGATGCTGGGGTGAGGCTAATGCCGTAGATTGTCTGGAACGTAACCAATCGAAAGTCCGTCCCTTTAGAACTACTTGCTCCAAGCCTTTGCATACTTGGGCAATAACTTGGGCGTCGTCGGCCCTTGTGGAGTCTACGTTTTGCCCGGCCATGGCTTACTGCTCGATGGCCGCATCGATTTCTGCGCCGGAGTAGAAAATATCCGGGTAGCCGTTCAGTGCTGCGGCGGCATCCATTGCTTGGCCTTTGCCGCGATTTAATTTCAGCCGAGTGATCACTAATTCGTCTTGGCCGCATTGCACATAGAACCCTTCTTTAGCGGTTTTGAGTAGTGTTCCCGGTTTTGCTTTTGTGGCTTCTGGGTTATTTTGGCCAACGACTCTGGCTGCTAAGATCTGCATCACTACACCATTTATTTCGCATCGTACCGGCATACGATCGCTGAGTGCCCGGACTATATGGTGCACAGCCTTAGCACTTCCTTGCCAGTCAGCAATACGGTCTTTGGAGGTCAACTTTTTTGCGTAAGTTGCGCCTTGTGCTGGTTGGGGTTTTGCCGCAACGGGCAGTTTTTGCAGTGTTGCTAGCAACAGCTCCGAGCCCGTGTTAGCTAAAATTTGCTCCAGTGGCTGGGTGGTGTATTCCGGTTCGATACTGATTTGCTGCTGGGCCATGACCGGCCCTGTATCTAGGCCCTCTTCCATCTGCATGATGCAAACCCCCGTCTCTTCATCGCCGGCCATGATCGCGCGCTCGATTGGCGCCGCGCCGCGCCAACGAGGCAGCAATGATGCATGCACATTAATGCAGCCAAAGCGCGGCAAAGAAAGTACCGGAGAGGGCAAGATCAACCCGTAGGCAGCCACGACTAAAACATCCGGCGCCGCTTTTTGCAGTGATTCTAAATTTTCCGCATCACGTAAATTAACCGGTTGCGCAAGGGGCAGCCCAAGTTCCTGGGCAAGCTCCTTTACTGGGCTCGCCTGCACTGCTCTACCCCGTCCCTTAGGTCGGTCAGGTTGTGTGAGCACGAGGTTTGGGGTGAACTCGCTCTGGCAAAGCGCGGCCAAGATTGTGCGCGCGAAAGTGGGCGTCCCCGCAAACGCTATCCTTAGATCAGTCACGTTCGCTTGCGAGCTGACGAAGCTTCTTGCTGATGCGGTTTCGTTTCAGGCTGGACAGATAATCTACGAACAATTTGCCGTCTAGGTGGTCGCATTCGTGTTGAATGCAAACCGCCAGTAAGCCTTCGGCGCTCATTTCCAGTGGTGCTCCGGATACATCCTGTGCCTGCACATTAATCTGCTCGGCCCGCTCCACCCTTTCATAAAACCCAGGTACCGACAAACAGCCTTCGTCACCGGATACCCTATCGCCGAACAGCTCCAACTTGGGGTTAACTAAGATATGGGGCGCATTGTTGTCTTCAGATACATCAACAACAATAAGCCGCTTGTGTACATTTACCTGTGTCGCAGCCAGACCTATGCCAGGCGCGGCATACATTGTCTCTAGCATGTTGTCCGCCAAGGTGACTAGCGCATTATCGAATATGCTTACCGGGGCCGCTTTGGTGCGCAACCTCGGGTCGGGATGATGCAGTATGTTTAGCAGTGACATAGGCGTGACAGTATTTCGTGGTGGCGGATTATAGCGCCAAGCTCTAGTTTTTTTGGAAGAATTCGGGCTCGCAAACCTATTTAGTGAAGCGCGATCTGTTCGGCAAGTGATTAAACTTCATTGGCGGTTGATTTGGGCCTTACAATGTTTGTGAGACTGGGTCGCGACAGGTATATTCGCGCTTCCTAAATTCGAGGTTAGAAGCATGTCTTGGGTCGCAATATTAATGGGTTCTGAGTCTGATTGGCCAACTATGCAGTCGACTACGTCAGTATTAGAAGCGTTGCAAATCAAGTTCGAGGTAAAAGTGACCAGTGCCCACCGCACGCCGGCTGCAACTCAAGAATATGTTGCAGATGCTGAGGCCAGAGGGTGCAGAGTCTTCATCTGTGCCGCAGGCATGGCGGCGCATCTGGCGGGCGCTGTGGCGGCGCATACTCAACGCCCGGTTATTGGAGTGCCTATAGACAGTGGCCCACTGCAGGGTTTTGATGCCTTATTGTCTACAGCGCAAATGCCTGGAGGCATACCCGTGGCAACTGTCGCCGTGGGTAAAGCGGGCGCGAAAAATGCCGGTTACCTGGCGGCACAGGTATTAGCGACTGCGGATGATGCGTTACACGAGCGAGTCGTCGCCGACCGAGCGGCAAATCGTGACAAAGTTGCAGCGCAAGATGCTTCGGTTCAGGCGTCGTTAAAAGAGTAAATGCAAGAGATATACGCCGCTGCGCAAAAACTGTCGTCAGGCGGTGTCGTTGCCCATGCGACCGAAGGTGTTTGGGGCTTCGCCGCTGACCCGAATAACGAACAAGCGTTGCTGCGTATCTTGGGTTTAAAGCAGCGAAGCGCTGACAAAGGGTTGCTTTTATTGGCAGCTCACGCCGATGAATTTGGGCCAGCGCTGGAACGGGTGCCGGCGGACGTTAGACATCGTGTGCGGTCCAGTTGGCCCGGCCACATCACTTGGGTGTTACCCAACCCAGGATATAACGATTTAGTCACCGGCGGACGCGACACCGTTGCCTGTCGTGTGCCTTCTCACGAACAAGCGCGGCAGCTTGCGGCGGCTTTTGGCGGCCCAATAGTTTCAACGTCACTGAATCGAAGCGGCCAGGCGCCAATCCTAAGTTATGCGGATGCTCAGGCGGAATTCGGCTCGGAAGTTGATTGGGTGCTGGAGGGAGAAACTGCAGGGGCTTCGGGCCCGAGTAAAATTCTCCAGGCAAATGGTCAGGTGTTGCGCTAGCACCGCTCGGAGAGGGTTATGCCAGTAATGTCTCGTAAATTTGCTGTCTTGGGTAACCCGGTAGAGCACTCACTTTCGCCAGTTATTCACCAACAATTCGCCCGGCAGTTTGGCCATAACATCGACTATTCAAGACAACGTCTCGAACCCGCGTCATTTGCTCAATATGTTCGAGATTTTTTTGCATCCGGCGGCTGTGGCCTGAATGTAACGGTACCGTTCAAGTTGTTAGCGCATGAATGTGCAGATTCGCTGCACGCCACTGCACAGCAAGCAGGCGCAGCGAATACACTTACCCTGAGAGAAAACGTAATAACGGCTTGGAACACCGATGGCGCAGGTTTGGTTAACGACCTGACAGGGCGCTGCGATCTCACTCTGGCGGCGAAGAAAATTTTGATCCTTGGTGCAGGTGGCGCCGCCCAGGGGATTATCGGACCGATATTGGACTGCGGACCTATGTCTTTAACGCTAGCAAATAGGACCCAGGCAAAGGCGGAGCGACTGCTCCGCCGCACAGCACCGCGTTATCCGGAGGTCGACTTATCCGCCTACTCATTGCAGGGTCTCGCAAGTGGTGATTCATCTTTTGACCTAATTATCAACTCTACTTCACTCGGGTTAGATGGTGGGGAAGTCAGTGTGTCGGCCGATATCGCGACGGGCGCCTTTTGTTATGACCTGAGCTATGGCGAATCCGCGGCATTCGCGCAATGGGCAAGGCGCGTTAGCGCGAGCGGCGTTGCAGACGGCTTGGGCATGTTGGTTGAGCAAGCGGCATTGAGCTATGAAATCTGGTTTGGTGAGAAACCGGAGACAGCAATAGTGCATAAACAACTAGCGGAGCAACTTGATTTAAGTGACTGAATCACACAATTTAAAACGCCGTTTCATCGCTGGAGCGGTATGTCCTCAATGTAGAGCGTTAGACAGGTTGGTGTTGGAATCTTCGGTGGATGGATCGCAACAGCGCCGGCGCTGTGTCGCCTGTGGTTTTAGCGAATCCATGGATGCGCCAAACGCGTCTGCGATGCCCCGTGCGCGGTTTGAGCGCTCGCGGGCGGCGCCAGGTGAACATCAGCCTGTGAAAATTCTAGATCCGAGTTGGACCCAACGCGCGGGCAAAAACGATGACTGAGCGCCTCCCGATTTCGCAAATCGTCTAAAGATTGGCAAGCTTTTTTCGCGGCGTTCGCTGCTTGTTAAGCGTATGTTTGTATTGCTGAATATTTTTTCATCGCTATACTTTGCGCGCTGATGGAATAGTTGCGCAAACAAAGCTCTGCAAAGAACGATTTTAAGATAAAAATCGTCTCGTTAAAGACGGAATCGCGCCACAGACATTGGTTTCATTCGAGCCAATATCAAGGTTCTTAGGCAACAGTATCAGCAAAAAGACGTCCTTCTGCGAGCAGAATGGAAACGTCTAAAAAGCCAGCTTGGATAAGAGAGGGAGAGCGAGGCGAATGCCTTGGGCGTCAAAAGCTGGATAGTGGTTTTGCGAGAGGGCAGACCCGCCAAAAGAGATATAGCGCGTTGCCGTGAATGGTAACTAGGCGGAGCTATAAAAACGCTGTTATCAAAGCTTTGCGTGAAACAAAAAAGGGCGCGGTATTGGCTAGCCTGCGTAAGCTGATAAGTAGAATCCACTAGCAAGAAACATGATAGAGAGACACACCGGGATGAAGAAAATAATTTTGCAGGTTGTCGGCACAGTGATCCTGACCGTTAGTGCTTTATGGGTTCAGGCCGATGAGCTTAACTTGCGGGCTGGTGTTACCGAGATAAGCAAGGAGGTCTACAGCCTTCATATGTTGATCTTGTGGATCTGCGTGGCGATTGGCGTAGTAGTTTTTGGTGTTTTGTTTTACTCGGTCTACGCACACAGAAAGTCAAAAGGCGTCGAAGCGGCTCAATTTCATCACAGCACCAAGCTCGAGCTTGCCTGGACGATCGTCCCTACTCTTATTCTCGTGGGGATGGCGTACCCCGCCACTGAGACGCTGATAAAGATGTATGACACCGGTGGTGAGGACATGACCGTTGAGGTTCGTGGCTATCAGTGGAAGTGGCAGTACAAGTATTTGGATGAAGACTACAACCGCACGTTCTCCTTCTTTTCGAATCTGGCAACGCCCCGATCGCAGATTAATAATCGGCAGGTTAAAACCGACACTTATCTACTCGAGGTTGATGAACCGCTGCGAATCCCGACTAATCGCAAGGTGCGGTTCTTGATTACTGCTGAAGACGTTATTCACGCGTGGTGGGTCCCGGATTTCGGCATTAAGCGCGATGCTGTGCCAGGGGTCGTAAATGATCTTTGGGCGATCGTTCCGGAACCGGGTATTTATCGTGGGCAGTGCACAGAGCTGTGCGGCAAGGATCATGGTTTTATGCCAATCGTAGTAGAAGCGTTACCAGAGGCGGAGTTTGACGCCTGGTACGCAAGTCGTGTGTCCACCGAGGTTGTCCGTACTGAAAGCTTCGACGATACATTTTCTCACGAGCAGTTGATGGCAAAGGGCGAGGAAGTTTATGGAACATATTGTTCTGCTTGCCATTTAGCCAACGGTCAGGGGATTCCGCCGGCGTTTCCGGCAATTGCGGGCTCCGCTGTCGCCATGGGCCCTAAAGACGATCATTTGCGGTTGGTTATTGAAGGAGTGGCCGGGACCGGCATGCAGGCCTTCGGTAAACAGCTTGATCCTGTGGAGTTGGCTTCGGTTGTGCACTTCCAGCGTCATTCCTTTGGCAACGACGCAGGCGATCTGTCTCAGCCTGCCGACGTCATTAATTTATCCGGCGGACAATAGTAAGGAGCCGTTATGAGTGAAGTAATACACGCAGATCACCACGACGACCACCACCACGGCCCCGAAAAGGGCCTACTCCGATGGTTGTATACGACGAACCATAAGGATATCGGCACACTGTATTTGTGGTTCAGTTTCGCCATGTTCTTAATTGGCGGGGTGCTTGCACTAGTGATCCGCGCGGAACTGTTCCAGCCGGGCTTGCAATTTGTTCAGCCGGAATTCTTTAACCAAATGACCACGAATCATGGGTTGATCATGGTCTTTGGTGCGATCATGCCGGCCTTCGTCGGATTGGCAAACTGGTTGATTCCGATGCAGGTGGGCGCGCCAGATATGGCGTTGCCGCGCATGAACAACCTATCGTTTTGGATTCTGCCGTTCGCCTTCGGCATGATGATCTCTACCCTGTTTATGGAAGGTGGCGGCCCAAATTTTGGTTGGACTTTCTACGCACCGCTGTCCACGACATATGCGCCTGATTCAGTAACCTACTTTATCTTCGCCGTGCACTTGATGGGGGCGTCCTCGATCATGGGCAGTATCAACATCATCGCCACGATCCTCAACATGCGAGCACCGGGCATGACGCTGATGAAGATGCCTTTGTTTGTATGGACTTGGCTTATCACTGCCTATCTGTTGATCGCGGTAATGCCGGTACTTGCAGGCGCGGTTACTATGATGTTGTTCGATATTCACTTCGATACCAGCTTCTTTAATGCTGCTGGTGGTGGTGATCCGGTCATGTTCCAGCATATTTTCTGGTTCTTCGGTCACCCAGAGGTATACATCATGATTCTGCCGGCATTCGGCATTGTCTCGCACATCATTCCGACGTTTGCTCGTAAACCACTCTTTGGTTACTCGTCGATGGTCTATGCGGTAGCTTCTATCGCGTTCCTATCGTTCATTGTGTGGGCGCACCATATGTTCACAGTGGGAATGCCGCTAGCGGGGCAGTTGTTCTTTATGTACAGCACCATGTTGATTGCGGTGCCGACAGGGGTGAAGGTGTTTAACTGGATTGCCACTATGTGGCGCGGGGCGATGACCTTTGAAACCCCCATGTTATTTGCTATCGCCTTTGTCGTGCTGTTCACCATGGGCGGATTCTCAGGGCTGATGCTTGCGATAACGCCTGTTGACTATCAATACCACGATACCTACTTCGTGGTAGCGCACTTCCACTATGTGTTGGTGCCTGGGGCGTTATTCTCGATTATTGCTGCCGTATATTTCTGGCTGCCGAAATGGACTGGTAAGATGTACGACGAATCCCTGGGTAAACTGCACTTTTGGTTGTCGTTTATCGGTGTGAACATCACATTCTTCCCCCAGCATTTCTCTGGTTTAGCAGGAATGCCGCGACGAATTCCCGACTATGCGCTGCAATTCGCTGACTTCAACATGTTGTCGAGCATCGGCGCATTCATCTTTGGCTTCTCGCAGCTGGTATTCCTGTACATCCTGATTAACACCATCCGCAGCGGCAAACCGGCGGAAGGGCGTTCTTGGGAAGGCGCTAAAGGCCTGGAGTGGACATTGCCCTCACCAGCGCCATATCACAGCTTTACCCATCCGCCGAAGGTAACTGAGGCCGAAATACAAGGTTAACCGTCCAAGGTAAGTCATGACAGATCGCGACACACAACAGTCCAATATCAACAAAACAGTCGGCAGGCTGTGTTTGATGGTGTTGGGCATGGTTGGATTTGTGATCGCGCTGGTGCCTTTGTACGACCTGTTTTGTGAGATTACCGGGCTGAACGGTAAAACCGGCGGCCCGTATACATTTGACGAGGCGAAAGCGGCCCCTGATACATCGCGCTTGATACGGGTCAATTTTTTGACCAATACCAATGAAGGGATGGTCTGGAAGTTCTGGCCAGAAAAAGGCGCAGTGCGGGTTAATCCCGGTGCGGCGAATACCGTGAGCTTTTTTGTCAAAAATACGACAGACAAAGTAATGGTGGGTCAAGCGATTCCCTCTGTCGTGCCTGGTTCGGCTGCGGAGTTCTTTCACAAAACAGAGTGTTTCTGTTTTGAACAACAGGTATTACAGCCCGGTGAAGAGATGGAAATGCCCATGCGCTTTATTGTTGGGCATGAACTACCGAAAAACATCAGCTCAATCAATCTGAGCTACGCGCTATTTGACGTAACAGATAGTGTTAAAGTAGCGCAGGTTAATCCTGCGTCTATCGCCCCGGCTGCAGGAGGCTAGGGCTCATTCACTTGGAGGAGACAAATGTCGAGCGCAACAGAGGCTGATAACTCAATTTACTACGTACCAGAGAGAGGCTGGTACCCGGTATTTTTAGCCTTCGGCCTTATGGTCATGGTGACCGGATTGGGTGGCTGGCTAAATGACACTCGTGCGGGCGATTCGGGCAGCTGGACCCAGAGTCTGGTTGGGTTAGCGATCGTCTCTTTTGTACTGTACTGCTGGTTCGCCAAGGTAATCTCTGAGAATGCTCAGGGCATGAATAACGCCATGCTCAACCGCAGCTATGTCTGGGGAATGGGCTGGTTTATTTTCTCCGAAGTGATGTTTTTCGCGGCGTTCTTTGGCGCACTGTTCTACGTTCGCGCGTTAGTGGTGCCGTGGATGGGCGGAGAAGGCGCTAAGGGTATTACGGGCACCTACCTGTGGCCGGAATTCCAAGCGGTATGGCCGGTGGTCAGCAACCCTGATTCAGCGCTATTCGTAAATCCTGGCGAAACTATGGCGGCACCGGACCCAGGGTTGAAGTGGGCAACCTATTTGCCGTTTATCAACACGGTGATTCTCTTGTCTTCAAGTGTCACCGTGCATTTCGCTCATACCGCCATTAAAAACGAAAATCGCATAAAACTCATGGTTTGGTTAGCGGTCACAGTATTATTAGGCATCCTTTTCTTGGGCTTACAGGTTGAAGAATACATCATTGCCTATCGGGAGATGGGTCTTACGTTGGGCAGCGGCATTTATGGCTCGACGTTCTTTTTACTAACCGGTTTTCACGGCTTTCACGTGACCATGGGGACCTTTATCTTATTGGTGCAACTATTCCGTGCAATAAAAGGCCATTTCTCCCACAAGGATTGTTTTGGTTTTGAGGCAGCCAGTTGGTATTGGCACTTCGTTGACGTAGTTTGGGTAGGATTGTTTATATTCGTATACGTGCTTTAGCGCATACCAAAGACCAAATAAGGGCCCTTCGGGGCCCTTTTATTTGCGCCGCTAGATCATTCCCCAGCGGCTTGCGCGGCATGCCAAGGC
>CAJXAC010000022.1 GCA_913050035.1 uncultured Gammaproteobacteria bacterium
AATGCTAGGCCCTGAACTAACACTTTTATGGCTACTTAATCACAATATCGGTAGCCCTGGCCACAATGTCCTTGGCCGATCAATCCATGGCCAGAGCTAATCATCAACCCAAGCGTAGCTACGTTGACCCTCGAGTCCTCGGTCTAAACCTACGCCTAACAATACGAATTCTTTCCTTGGGCCCAGGAAAGATTTTTTACTGACTCCACGGTGCAGAGATTCATAGGCTACGGCATCAATAGCGTGCCGGTCTGCCAGTCTTTCGAACAAGCGAAATTTCGCAGCCACCTGTTGCCAATGGTCCTGCACCTCACCTTCAAAAACCTTTGCCTTGGCACCAGAGCCGTAGCCACAAAATCCAAGCATCTCGCCGCGCAAATCTATTTGTTCTTGGTAATCACTCTCGAGCACCGACACAAGCGCCAAAAATATAGAACCCGTGTATTGGTTGCCGACAAGGCTTGATGCTCTTTGCGACTTTTCAAGCTTACGCTCAACAAATGCGCGAAATTGCGGAGTATTTGCAAGCGAGCGCCGGTATTGATCCTTTGCCTTAGCAAAGTCCTCGATCCCCTCGGGGGAATCTGCATAGTGCTCAGCCACCGGCGCAGAGCCAATGTCTGCAACAATAGCTTGCCACTCCGGCAAATGGCTGCGATCGAGTTGGAAAACATCCGGCAACATTCTTTTGCCTTGATAAGCATAGGGTAAATGCACTACAAGTCTGGACCACTGATCTGTAAGGGGTTTGTCCCTTTCAGGATCCAAGCGCCCACTGCATGCAGCCTTATTTGCGAAATCCGCGAATGCGTCTTTAACCCCTTCCGCATAACACCTATTCGAGAATTGTCCATCAAATATCGGCGTATCGCGATGCAGCACAATTGTTTCGTTTGCAAATGGCTGGACTTTGCTGTTGCCCGAGACCGGCAACGCATTGAGAACTTTGTCGACCAATCCCTCAGCAACGGCCTCGCCACTTTGTTCGACCAACTCGAACACGCCTTCCAGCATCGAGCGAACAGGGATTTCTCGGCGGGGTTTGAAAAAGTCATGAACCGGCGTGGTGGCGACACCCCAAATATCCGCAATCGCCAACAATCTTGGATTGTGTTTGATCAGTATCGCACCACCACCTGCTCCCTGGGTATATTCACCACTGGACCCTAGGTCGTACTTGGCATGGTCCGCGAAGGCCACAATTCCGACACGATCTTCCTCAACACCACCGCGTGCCACCCAATCCAACATGTTGTGCAGCGCATCCACCGCACCGATGCAAGCGAAGGTTAAGTCGATAACGTCGCAGTGGCCAAACGACCCAGAACCATAATCATCAGCGTACTTTTGTTGCAGCATGTCCACGATGTAGGTCGCCGTGGGTTTCGCGCCATCTAGCGCTGACTCAGTACCCAAATATATGCGCCCGATCCTACGCGGATCGATTGAATTGCTGTCGATCAATTGCGCAACGGCATTTGCCCCCATAGTCGCCGTATCTTCGTGGACGTCAGGAATCGCCATGGCAGATAGACCAAGACCTTGGTTCAATTTTTCGAAATCAGCACCTCTTAGCTTGGCGAAATCTCGCAAAGCGAGATACAAACGCGGCACGTAAATCGCAATATCATCGATACCGACCTGTGGCATATTTTTCCTTAGCTGGGTTCTGCGAAGAGAACATTAGTCTAGGCGCCCGAGAGATTTCTCAGACCGCCTTTTTCGGCTTCATTGAAGCCATCATTACTTGTTGCTTGTGTTTTAGCTGCGAGCGAATGCCTGAGCAAAGTCGTCGGTCAAATCCTCAACATCTTCTATACCGACCGAAACACGTATTAAGGTATCGGCGATACCCATATCTGCTCGTACCTTGGGGCCAACTTCATGGTAAATCGTTTGCGCCACCGGAATAACTAAAGAGCGGTTATCACCTAAGTTGGTGGATTTAATAGCCACTTGTAAGGCGTTCAAAAACTGCCAAAGATCGCGGTCTGCCGACAACTCAAAACTGAGAATGGCGCCAGAGCGACCAAACAGGTCCTGGCTGCGCTGATACTGAGGATGCTGAGGCAGGCCTGGATAATAGACAGCCTCCACACTACTAGACGGCTGCTGCTGTAAAAATTCAGCCAACACCTGAGCATTCGAACACTGCCGCTCCATGCGCAAGGCAAGGGTTTCAGCACCCTTGCTAATATCATGCGCAGACTGGGCTGTGAGGGCTGCACCAAGGTCGCGGAGGCCCTTTTTTCGAATCTGCGTAATACCCCAACGCACACTGTCGCCCTTGCGGTAGTCAGCATAAATATTTTGAAACGCGCCCCAGTCATAGGTACCTAACTCGGTAACCACACCACCAAGCACATTACCGTGGCCGCTTATGTATTTGGTTAGACTATTTATAACTAGACTGGCCCCCACCGACCTTGGCTGAAACAGGTACGGTGATGTCATCGTGTTGTCCACCACATAGATCAAGCCACGTTGCCGGCACAATTCGCCGATTGCTTTCAGGTCGGCAATCTGTGTGCGCGGGTTGGCTATGGTTTCGACAAAGACCATTTTCGTTTCAGCCGTAATTGCATTAGCCACATTGTCGACATTGGTGGCATCAACAAAACTGATATTCAGACCTTGCCGGTCAAAGCTGTTAAATAAACTGGTGGTATTACCAAACAAAAAAGCACTTGAGACCACGTGATCACCAGCTCGCAGTAGCGCAAACATAGTGGTGCCAATGGCTGCCATGCCAGTGCCGAAACAGACACTGGCTACCCCTTGCTCCATAGCAGTGATTTTATTTTCCAGAGCGGTCACGGTGGGGTTAACTTGGCGCCCATAGGTATATCCCGGCTGCTTGCCCTGAAATACCGCCGCTAATTCATGAGCATCTTCGAAACTGAATGCCACGGAATCGTGCACAGGTTTATGCACGGCACCATGCTCTACGGCCTGCTGCCGATCGCTATGTACAATTTTGCTGGTAAATCCTTTCACTACTGGCCCGTACGCTTTATCACTAAAGACCCACTACCTTCTGTGGGTCAGGCAATTACTCACATAGTGTAGCAGCAACTGACGCCAAGCTTGCGCCCCAGACCCGATAAACTGCACGGCCTCCGACAAATTTTTTGGTTGGTCGTCGCGAAAGTTAAGATTACTCATGCACAAAGGGCATCGGCCAAATCGGAAACACCCGGGATAGTGCAGATAGCGCAAGAGCATGTTTCAGTTCACCACTGCACACCGAATCGCGCACCTGCTCTTGGGTCATGAATTCTAGGGCTATGGATTCACCCTCACCTAAATCTTGAGACTGCGCGCGATAGATATCTTCGGCAAGCCAGTGATGGCATAAGTGGTTATGAAAGGCAGGATTAGGTTCGACAGCGCCCAGATAGCGCCAGCGATCACTGACATATCCCGTCTCCTCTAACAATTCACGGGCCGCAGCAGTCTTCGAATCTTCACCCGGATCGACCATGCCGCCGGGGGTTTCCAGTGTGGTGTAACCAACGCCAAACCGATACTGCCGGATCATTAGACTACGCCCGTTGGCGTCCAGGGCAACTACATTCACCCAGTCCACTGACTCCAGCACCAACCGTTCGAAAACTTTGTCATTGCGCGGATTGCGTAATTTATCGATACGTTTTTCAAACAGCATCAATCCGGCGTCTTCGTAGCGCGAGCCTAGATGTTGCCAATCAAGCTCACTTGGTTTTGATCCCTCACTCATTTGGTAATACCACTCCAGTCTGGACGAAATGGCTGCATTCCTTGTTGTCCTGCCGCCTCAGTCCATGGCGTTACGTGACGCTCAGCGCCTACCTCTTGCAATGCCTGTTCCACGCTCGAATACTGACTTAGAGTTTCCAATGAGCGCTTAGTCGGCTCAATCATCTGCCACTCACCATGGCGTGCGTTTTCCAACGCCTCACCGGGATTCACCCAATTGCCGTCGTCTGCTGTTTCGTCCGTGTCCGCAGCAGCATTTTGATCTGCTGGCATAGCAGCCAGAAAGAATCGGGTATCAAAACGGCGCGGCACAGAAGGCGGCGTAATCCAGTGACTAAAATAAACCAACCGGTCCGAGGCGATCGTCACATGCTGCTGCTGCAACACGGCGGCCCAAGTCATATCACCCTGCAGAAGGCTTTGACGAGATATGCCAACACTCTGTTGTTGCGTCGCATCCAGCTGTATTGGGCCGGCGGCATTATTCGCCAACAATACCCCACATTCCTCAAAACACTCTCGCGCCACCGCAACCCAATAACGTAGGCCTCCAGCGCTTACGCCCAGACGAGCACTGGCCTCTTGGTCCGTTAACGTTGGGCATGAGTTCGGCTGCCAGTCGTCTTCGTCCACCTTACCACCAGGGAAAACATGCAGATCCGGGAAATCACCACGTCCCGGTCGCTTCACCATATAAACCTGTAATCCCGCCGGATTGTCTCGAATCAACATGACAGTAGCTGCTAGTCGAATATTCTCGCGCTGCAGTGGTTGCACACTAATGCTCCTTAGTTCCCCTACTAAACTGATTGCCAAAAGGCTGTGGATCTCATTCGTTACTGATAGCCACGGGATACGCGCTTTTGTACGGCAGCAAACAAGAACTCTGCCAAGATTGCCAGCATTGCCGCCGGTATGGCACCCCGCAGTATCATATCGGTATCGTTCAGCGACAAACCCACTACGATGGGCTCGCCTAATCCGCCAGCTCCAATAAATGCCGCCAACGTCGCGGTGCCAATGCTAATGACCGCGGCGGTACGAATACCCGCGAAAATCATCGGTAACGACAACGGCAAGCGCAAATGCCGTAATTGCTGCCAGCGGCTCAGACCCAATGCCATCGCCACCCTCACTAGGGTCGGATCTACCGTAGACAACGCCGTTACAGCGTTGCGCACGATGGGCAACAGCGAATAAAGAAACAACGCGACCACAGCTGGGGTAAAACCAATGCCAAAAATCGGGATCATAAGTGCCAGCAAGGCCAGCGAGGGCACAGTCTGTAACAACCCGCAAAAGTACACCACCGCATTCGCCAACCGCCTATTAGCAAATACCACCAGACTCACTGCAAGGCCGATAAGAATAGCCGCCGCTAACGCCAAGCCGGTTAATTGCAGATGCCGAAGTACATGACTCGCCAACTGCGGCCACAACCTGACGGTGGGCATTTCTGAGCCGCGCGCGCTTAAACCGAGCGTCTGTCGCTGGACATCAAGAAATGCGCTGGCAACTTCGGCATAACTCATGCCCTCGACCGCCACCTTAGCATTCAGCCGCTGCATGGTTTCAGCGTCTATTGTGCCGGCCAAACGGCGGACCCATGCCGCCGCCGCTGGTGCCTGTTCGAGCCAATCTGTGCGCACTAGGGGGGCTGCCATATAGGCTGGGAAATAGGCCAAATCGTCCGCCAGTACACGCAGCGGATAGCGGCTCAATTCACCATCGGTACTGTATGCGTCGGTCGCGTCAATAGCGCCATCAGCGATCGCCTGATAAGCCAAGGCATGCTCAATGCCTTCAACGCTCTGCGGTAGCGCGTAGCGCTTTGATAGTCCCGGCCAGCCATCACCGCGCTCGAGAAATTCATGACTGAATACCAAGCGCAATTGCGGATGCTTAGCCAGATCGCCAATGTTGCGCAGCCCTAACGACTCAGCAAGCTGACTTCGAACCGCGATCGCATAGGTATTGTTAAAGCCTAACTGCGGCAACAAACGAATCCCACGCTCGGTGAGCGCTGAGTTCAGCTCGTCGCGGCCGGTGAGCTCTGGCCGCTGTAAAATTGCCTGGGACAGTGTTCCTGTATATTCCACATACACATCAATTTCTGCATTTAGCAGCGCCTGATAGCAGATGAGCGTGCCGCCTAAGCCGAAGGCCCGTTCCACGGCTATGTCTTCACCCTCCAACAACTGCGCGACGATCTCAGCCAGTAAGTAGTTTTCTGCAAAATTTTTGCTCGCCACCCGCACAGGATTTGATTGGTTAGCCTGCACTGACAAAGCTAATGCCAGACCCACTAAAAAGACGGCGCTGAAAAAACTACGCAACACTGGCGATCAGCCGCTCAACATAGGGACTCGCAGGCGCCGCAAAAACATCATCCGGCGAACCACTTTGGATAATTTGCCCGTGCTCCAAAACCACTAAAACATCAGCCAGGCGACGCGCTTCGCGCATGTCATGGGTGACCAGCAGCGTGCTTATTGCTTGCCCACGTTGCACCTCTTCGAATACCTCGTAGAGACCAAGTCGCGTTACCGGATCCACAGCCGAAAATGGTTCGTCCAGCAACAATAGATCTGGTTCCAACATTAGCGCACGACACAAGCCAAGGCGCTGCTGCTGACCTCCTGACAGTTCTCTGGGTGGACGTTGCGCGAGACTCGCCGGCAGTGCCATGGCCTCAAGCAACTCAGCAAAGCGTTGTTGAATGCGCGCCTCTGACCAGCCCTGCAAGCGCGCCACCAGCACAACATTGTCGCGTGCTGATAAGTGCGGGAATAACCCCGCACCCTGCACCGCATAGCCAATACGATGACGGAAGTATTGCAACTGATCCTGGGGAATTGGCTCACCAAAAACTTCCACAAGACCCTGGTCTGGATGTTCTAGCGCATTAACCATTTGCAACAAGGTGGTCTTACCACTGCCACTGGCGCCAACAATGGCCGTTGTTTTGCCGCTGGGTAAAATCAATGACAAGTCATTGAATACGACCAAATCGCCAAAATTCTTGCTCACCCCGTGAAAAGCAACACATGCATCTGCAGATGCCGAGCTGCTACTCACTGTCTGCGCCTATGGGTTCAGGATAGCGATCGGCTAGGGCTAATCCATAATCACGCAGTTGCTGCATCTGTTCGAGCTTGGTTGCTTCGCCTGCGGCCTCTAAGGACTCGCTGAGCTCATCTAGTCGAGTATGAAATCTACGCAAAGTCAGCCAATCTCCTTCTCCATGGAGCTTAGCCGCAACAAAGTCCTGCCACTGCTCCTGCTCTTCAGCATCCAGTAATTCCGGCTGACCCCGGGCCTTCATCCGCTGGGCCAGTGGCATCAAGCGGGAGTCACTGAAGTCCATGAAAGGCCAATCACCCTGGCGTCTAGATGCGTGAAAGTGCTGGCAGCGCGAGCGGTCTTCGTCTTGCAGAAAACCTTGGTAAAGCGCCGCATCTACATCCTCAGAGAGCCGCTGCTGCGGCTGCGTATATACACTGCGAATTTTTTGCATTAGTCCGGGCTGCTTGAGCCGCCGCGCCCGCTCCTTGATATCACGCATATTTACCTGCAAGCGCTGACTATTTTCATCATTCAGTACATCAATGGGCGCAATAAACGGGCAGCGATTTATTTTCACCTCCTTCAACGGCGGCCGCACATGCTGACCGGGCGTAAAAAGCTGCTCGCGGATCTCTTCTGCAGATTGCTCAAGTAGCGGCGTAATGTCTTGCGCCAAATCAACAACAACTACCGAATTGGTATTTGTCGGATGCCGCGTCAACGACACCACCGGCGCAACACCAAACCGTTCCCGAGGATTCATTCCACTCACATGCACGAGTAATTGCCCGCCATAGGGTTCCAGCAGCTCACGCACCGCGCGTTTATTGCGCAGCGCAAAATAGTAGTCAAATAACTTCGGTTGCTGTTGCTTTATTAGGCGCGCCATCGCAATTGTCGCGTGCACATCGGCGAGAGCGTCATGGGCATTGCTGTGCCCAATGCCGTTGGCCTTAGTCAACTCCTCTAGCTTATATACTGGTAATCCCTCTGCACTTTGTGGCCAATTAATGCCCTCACGGCGCAATGCCCCAGCCGCTCTAACTAGGTCTAAAAGATCCCACCGTGAGCAGCCGTTCTGCCACTCTCGCGCATACGGATCAAATAAATTGCGATACAACCCGTAACGCACAAACTCGTCATCAAAACGCAGGCTGTTGTAACCGACTACACAGGTCTCAGGCACCGTGAAACGACGCATGATCTCTTCCCAAGCCTGCACCTCAGGTATGCCCTCTCGTTGCAGCGTTGCAGGCATAATCCCAGTAACTAAACATGCGTCCGGATTTGGCAATATGTCGTCACCTAGGTGAACGTAAGTGCACAATTCGTCACCCAAAATATTTAAGTCCTGATCAGTACGCAGCCCCGCAACTTGAACCATACGATCCCATTTAGGATCGGTACCGGAGGTTTCTAGGTCATACCAATAGAAAGAGTTCGCCATGTCCTTTAACCTCGCCGGAGAGACACAACCATACCTGATTATGAAAACCTTAGCCTTGTTGCTCGGTCCCACAGCCGCGATTCTATGCGGCGCCATATTTTATTTCGCTACCGCGAATGTCGCTGCAGCCCTGACCCTAGGCATTACCCTGTGGGTAGTGGTGTGGTGGATCTTTGAACCGATACCAATACCGGTGACCTCGTTATTACCCATGGCCTTGCTGCCAATGTTCGGCATTCTTAGCGCGAAAGAATTGGGGGCGGCCTATGGCAATCCACTAGTGCTGCTTATGCTCGGCGGCTTTCTGATCGCCACGGCCCTTGAGCGCAGTGGTGCCCATCGCCGCCTCGCGGTTTTTATGGTGCGACTGTTCGGCGGTAACAGCCCACGCCGCCTAGTGCTGGGCTTTATGTTCGCCAGCGCCGCTTTGAGCATGTGGATATCCAATACCTCCACTACGCTGATGTTATTGCCCGTCGCATTGGCGGCGCTAGAAAGCACAGAAGATAAACGCTTAGCCACGCCGCTGCTTTTGGGCATCGCCTATGCTGCAAGCATTGGTGGCATAGGTACCCCAATCGGCACACCACCTAACATGGTGTTTATGGGTGTTTACAATGAAATCAGCGACACCGCTATATCCTTCGGCCAGTGGATGTTATGGGCGCTGCCGGTGGTGCTCATACTGTTGCCTCTGGCGGGTTTCTGGATTACGCGCAATCTTTCTGCAAGCGGCGCGATTGCGTTACCAGAAATAGGCGCGTGGCGGCCCAGCGAGCGACGCGTGCTGATTGTATTTTCTCTTACTGCCCTATTGTGGGTAACCCGCACCGGCCCCTTCGGCGGTTGGTCAGAGCTATTGCAACTGCCCTACACGAACGACGCCATGGTGGCATTTCTTGCGGTTATCGCACTATTCATCATTCCCAATGGCGAGCGTAATAGCGATACCGGTGAATCATCGCGCCTGCTCGACTGGCAGACAGCAGAGCGTATTCCGTGGGGTATGCTACTGCTGTTCGGGGCAGGAATTACCATCGCAACAGCATTTACCAATTCAGGACTAAGCAGTCTAATCGGCACAGGCTTACAAACCATATCGACACTACCGATACTTTTAATGATTGCGACTATTTGCCTGGCTGTGACCTTTCTCACCGAAGTCACCAGCAATATGGCCACTACGGTACTTCTCATGCCCATTTTAGCCGCCGCCGCGATCGGCGCTGGCATCGACCCTATTCTATTAATGATCCCTGCAGCTATGAGCGCATCCTGTGCTTTCATGTTACCCGTCGCTACGCCGCCCAATGTGGTGACGTTTTCTACTGGACGCTTCTCAATCCAGGATATGGTCCGCGAAGGCTTGGCATTGAACCTGCTGGGAGTTTTGGTGATCAGTTCGGTGTGCGTTTTGCTGCTGCAATAGCCCCCGCCGATGCAAGCTTTGCAGCTGCTCGAGGCGATGCGCCGCCGATAATTTTGTCAGCGCTTCGACTTCGTCGTAAAACTTGGGCCAGTCCTCATTAACCTCTAAAAAAAGCTGCGCGAATGCGCTGACCCAATCTGCATAAGTTCCAAGCGATAGCAGCAACGCATTATTAAACCGTTCACCCATAAGAGCGTCAAAGCGCCCGTTGCCAAGGTGACCAATATTTGCGGAATAGCAGTCTTGCCAATGGGCTCGCAGCTCGTCGCGTTGCCGCATACGCTCATCCCTACCCCCTGACTGCTGTTGGTAAAGGTTGGCTAAATCGGCTTTGGCGGCCAAGACAAATGTCTTAAAACGCGCCCATTCAGCCTGACCGCGCCGCCAACGCGCATAACGCTTTGTGTCGTCATCGTCAGCAACGGCGGACAACCATGTGCGTGCGCCCTTAGCGCCGACAAAGCTGGCAAAACTCTCGTTAAAAGCAACATCACCGTTTAGCCAAACTTCGCTGTGTGCTAATTCATGGAACAACAAATTCGCCAATGCCGGCTCACTATAAAACACAAAGCTACTGAGCAACGGATCATCGAACCAACCCAGCGTCGAATAGGCTGCAACACCTCCGACATAGGTATCAAAGCCATTTTGCTCGTAGCGCGCAGCAAAGGCACGCGCATCAGCTTCATCGAAAAAGCCGCGGTAGGGTGCGCAGCCAATAAGCGGATAGCACCACTGCTCACTGAGCATGCTTAAGGGCGGCGCGGCGAACACATTCCACACGACATAATCACGCTCTAGGTGCACATATCGCTGGTAGCGATCTGCAACTACCAACTGCAACTCATCTTCAGCGAACTGCAGCATCGACTGGATCGTCTGCAACCTAGCGCGCAGCTGTGCCGAAGTGGCTGGGTCGCTTATTACGCTGTTGGTTGGGGTACCACGCAACAGCAACTCACCTTGGCCGAAGATTGCTTGTTGATAAAACCGCAATGACTCACAGCCACTGAATAAGCAACATGCCAAGGCCAAGCAGAAAAATTTTATGCTCTTCATAAGTTGCCGTGATCCGCACACAGTGCCAACATTGTGATAACGATTTCCTGTAGGGTTGCTATGCATCTTCTAAAAGGCGTCTTGGCCTGCGTCGCTCTATTGTTAGCCACTATAAGCGTATGTTTTGTCCTCGCATGGTGGACGTTCAGGCTGAACTTTACCAAGGGCGCGGCCAGAGCCAAACTGAAGCGCAGAATGGACAACATCATTATCTGGTGGACTAGCTCCAATCGCCTCATGATCAAAACTTTGGGCCTAACAAATGCCCATATCAACTGGCACAACGTTGCGGAAGTGAGGCCCGACCAATGGTATTTGGTGATTTGTAACCATCAAAGCTGGGCCGACATTTTGTTGCTACAAACCTTTCTGCTGAACACAATTCCGCCACTCAAGTTCTTTACTAAATCTCAACTAATCTGGATTCCCTTTGTCGGTGTGGCCATGTACGTATTAGGCTTCCCCTATGTAAAACGCGTCAGCCGCGACCAAATCCGCGCTAATCCCGAATTACGCCACGTCGACCGTGACAACGTATTCAAGGCTTGCGAAGGTTTTAATAATCACCCCACCTGCGTACTTAATTTTGTTGAAGGCACTCGTTTTACGGCCGAGAAACATCAACGACAAAACAGCGAATATAGCCACCTCCTGCGGCCAAAGGCCGGCGGCATCGACTATGTGCTGCAGGGTATGGAAGGACAACTGCGCCACGTCGTGGATGTCACCCTCGTGTATCCAGGTGGTGTGCCAACCTTCTGGGACTTCTTACAGGGTAAGTGCAAAGACGTTCATATAGACATAAGACAACTGCCACTACCCGAGTTAACCGGTGTTACGGATCCAGCAAATCGTAAAAGCAGTCTAGCCCAGTGGATGCGGCAAATTTGGTTGGAGAAAGACCAATTGATCTCAAGAACACTAGACGGCGGGGACGCTATCAAGTCCCGCTAAACTCCTGCTCAATTCACAGCCGCTGCTGGGCTGAGTGCTCGGCGCAGTTCCTCAAGACGTTGTTCAAGGTCTCGAAACCGCGAATTCGTTGCGATTCTGTAGGCGTCGATCGCAGCTATTGCTTCGGTATTTTCTTCCACCTGAGTATCTATATTAGCGCGCAGTTTTGCTACTGACTGGCTGGTCGTATTGACCTTGTCGACTAGGTCCTGCTGGGCGCGCACCAACTGTTGCAACTGGATCTCAACGCTGGTTAGCTGATCGATCAATGCGGTTTGTTGGGAAAAGGCGTCTTCATGTCGCGCGGTGGCGGCTTTGAGATCCCGGGCAGTGGATTGCAATCCAGTCACTGATTCGTCGAGACCCTTTACTGCCTTTTGGTTGTCTTTGATCCAATCCTTGTTCCGCTCATTCGCAATAGCCCACAGCTTGCGAATCTCGGATTCCCAAAGAGAGAGTTGTTCCTGAGTATCTTCACCACCCTGGGACAGGGCAGTATCTGTTGCTGACAAACGCTGCTCTAAGCGCTGGAGTCGAGTGTTGGCATCGGTCAATCGGGCTTGCTCCGCAATCAGCGCCTGTTGTTGATTGGCGATGAACCATCCGGCTGCGACAAGACCGCCAACCAACACCACCATAACCCCATTTAGAAAAACACCGCGGCCACCTTCGGTAGACCTACTGCGTTGCGGACGGCGCCCACCACCGCTCGGTCGATACCCACCGGGTTCGGTCGATAGAGACTGGTCAGCGTCGTTAGTCATACCTTACCAATTCAGTACCGGAGAACAGAGTGGCCATCGACATAGCCGAAGGCCACTCATAATCGAAGCGTCAGTTATAGGTAATACAAGATACCCGCCATAACCACGGTCAAGACGAAACCAGATGTAATAACACCACGAATAGTGGTCAATACACCTTGCTTGCCGACGATCGCGTTGATTTCAATGGCTGCAATAATCGCCAGCGCAATGCCCAGTGCAGTGGTGTTAGCACCAATGCTGCCATTTATTGCGAAGTGTGCGCTTGAACCCATGAAATACAGCATTGGTATCGAGAACAGCGTATTTGTCCGGGACGCCAGTGCTGCTTTAGGTGCCGCGGCCGCGGCCGCAGGATCCGCTTCACCACCCGCAGCAACAGCTTGGTTTGAAGCAATCACAATGCGCTGGTTGGGCCAGATGATCAGCCACACATTAAGGAACATTAGGGTTCCCATAGTCGCGCCCAGAGTAATATCAGGCGTCAGACCAGAGTGCTTGTAGCCCAGCAAAATCACACCCGTTAAGAACGTTAACATCGCACCCCAACGGAACCACCATAGCGCCCGCGGCACCAATTTAGAGAAGGCGTCTACCCGCGCATCGCCCTCTGCTTCTTTAAAGTACTCTGTTTGCACAAAGTTGAAGTAGTACAGCATGCCGATCCACACTACACCAGCCAGCACGTGACCGAAGCGTGCCAAATATTCTACCAATAGTTCCATCGTAACCCCTGTTGTTGCCCCAAAAGCTGCAGACAAGAATAGCTAAACCCCGTCGCTGGTACCAGCGCTGCAAGCGAGTTTCGGTTCTGACAATCTGTATCAAGTGCAGTAATTTTAATTCATGCAAAAAAAACCCGGCTATTGCCGGGTTTTTTCTCGATCGAAGATCGATTTACATCATGCCGCCCATATCTGGCATACCGCCACCAGGCATGCCTGCAGGAGCACCGCCTTCGTCAGGCATTTCACTGATCATGGCCTCAGTGGTGATCATCAGGCCGGCTACAGAAGAAGCAGCCTGCAGCGCAGTGCGAGTTACCTTGGCAGGGTCAAGAATACCCATAGCCAGCATATCGCCGTATTCACCGGTGGCCGCGTTGTAGCCTTCGTTACCGGAGAGGGCCGCAACCTTGTCCAGTACCACAGCGCCTTCAACACCTGCGTTTACCGCGATCTGACGCAGCGGCGCGCTCATCGCGCGGACCGCAAGGGCGATACCCACGTTTTGATCTTCGTTATCGCCATTCGCTGACTGCGCAGCTTCGATTGCACGTACCAGAGTGACACCGCCACCAGGTACTACGCCTTCTTCAACCGCGGCACGGGTAGAATGCAACGCGTCTTCAACTCGCGCTTTCTTCTCTTTCATCTCGACTTCAGTAGGCGCGCCCACTTTGATCACTGCAACACCGCCCGCCAACTTAGCCAAACGCTCTTGCAGCTTTTCGCGATCGTAGTCAGAAGAAGTGTCTTCGATTTCCGCACGGATTTGCTTGATGCGACCAGCGATATCGTCCTTGTTACCTGCACCATCAACAATTGTAGTGTTTTCTTTCGTGGATGAGACACGCTTGGCAGTTCCCAGGTCTTCCAGAGTTGCGCCTTCAAGAGTAAGACCAACTTCTTCAGAAATCACTGTCGCACCAGTCAGGATCGCGATGTCTTGCAGCATCGCCTTACGACGATCACCAAAACCAGGCGCCTTAGCTGCCGCCACTTTAACGATGCCGCGCATGTTGTTCACTACCAACGTTGCGAGTGCTTCGCCTTCGATATCTTCAGCGATGACCACCAACGGTCGCCCAGCTTTCGCCACGCTCTCAAGCAATGGCAACAAGTCGCGGATATTCGAAATCTTCTTGTCGCAGAGCAAAATGAAGGGATCTTCGTGCTCAGCAGCCATCGAATCTTGGTTGTTGATGAAGTAAGGCGACAGATAGCCACGATCGAACTGCATACCCTCAACGACGTCGAGTTCATTCTCTAAGCCAGAACCTTCTTCAACGGTAATTACGCCTTCTTTACCAACCTTTTCCATTGCTTCAGCGATGATCTCGCCCACTGCCGAGTCACTGTTTGCAGAGATGGTACCTACCTGAGCAATCGCCTTAGAATCTTCGCAAGGGGTTGCCATGCTTTGGATCTTTTCAACCGCAGAAGCGACCGCTTTGTCGATTCCACGCTTGAGGTCCATTGGATTCATACCCGCGGCAACAGACTTCAAACCTTCTTGCAGGATCGCTTGCGCCAGCACTGTTGCGGTAGTGGTGCCGTCGCCTGCTTCATCAGAAGTTTGGCTGGCCACTTCCTTGACCATTTGTGCACCCATGTTTTCAAACTTATCCTTCAGCTCCACTTCTTTGGCAACTGAAACACCGTCCTTGGTTACTGTTGGCGAACCAAAAGCCTTGTCTAAAACTACGTTTCGGCCTTTTGGACCCAGAGTAACTTTTACTGCGTTGGCAAGGACGTTAACGCCTTCGAGCATCAAGACTCGCGCGTCATCACCAAATTTTACATCTTTAGCGCTCATCGCTTTTTTCCTTTTGTCTTAACTAAAGTGCGGAGGTCTAACCTTCCAGCACTCCAAAGATTTCACTTTCACTCAAAATCAGGAGTTCCTCTCCATCGATCTTGACCGTGCTTCCGGCGTACTGACCAAAAATAATTTTGTCGCCCGTTTTGACATCTAAAGGACGCACATCGCCACCGTCAGTCATCTTGCCCGGACCCGCAGCAAGGATTTCACCTTGTGACGGCTTTTCAGTTGCAGAGTCAGGAAGCACGATGCCACCAGCGCTGGTGGTTTCCTCTTCCAAACGACGCACGACAACGCGGTCGTGTAAGGGTCGAATGTTCATTAACTATGGTCTCCCAATTGCTCCAATTGCTTGGATTACTTTACTTACTGGTGTAGCCGTTTCGCGCTAATCGCCGAATCATGCTCCCCATTTCTGGCCCACCGTTCTTCGGCGAGGCCTCAGCTTTTAGCACTCTCACATCATGAGTGCTAATTCGAGGACGATATCATAGGGGCGAGTTCGGGATATTCAAGGCCCACCTGAGCATTTTGCATATAATCCTTAGATGCCCTACCTACCCAAATGGATGGCAGATTGCCGCTCTAGCGAGCTTTTATCGGCCATCTCGCATGATTTTTAATCTTTCACTAGGAATTCATACATGGGGGGAGCGCTGCATTTTTGCATATCTAGCCCTGTTCTAACCCCTTCACGATCCGCCTTAGATTTGTTCTGACTGGATTTAAACTTCGCCTCTATCGACTCGATAGCGATTTCAAAACCAAAAATCTTGCTCTGGAGGAGTCGCGCGTACTCTGTCGGCGCGTCTGCCACTTTCCATGGACTCGGCCTGGTGCTCTCCATTTGCGCGGTCATCGCATCAAGATGCTCATGCACCCAAGAGGGGTCATCGATTAGCGTCAGAGTTCCTCTTGCATGCACTACTAGGTAATTCCATGTGGGCACGACCTTGCCGGTCAACGCCTTACTTGGGTAAAACGATGGCGAAACATATGCACTAGGACCCTGAAAGATTGCCAGTGCGCTAGGCGCTTGTGCGTGGAATATTTCACTTGCGTCGTATTTTGGCAGGTGCCCACACAACTTTTGATCGCCAGCGGCGTCTACTTCGAGTAGTAACGGATAATGGTTGGCCTGAGGAATGCCATCAACGTCGCATAAGACCACTGTTGCCAATGGAAAATGTCGAATTAATGCGTTGATTGCATCACTGTCAGATTCGCGAAAATGATCTGAAATATACATAGCGCCACTCGGCCTTTAGCGTGCTCAAGATACTAACACTATTCATCTTTTTTACGCTGAAATTCACCATCTAGGACGTTGCCTGCATCATTAGCTGCAGATTCAGCGTCACGGGTGCGGGGAGGACTCATGACTGTGGCGCTCATGGCTACCCGCTGCATCAGGATTTTCGCAATCGCCACTCTGCTCGGCGGGAACAACAGAGTAAACCCCACAAAATCCGTAACAAAGCCCGGGGTTATGAGTAGCGCACCCGCTACGGCGAGCAATATTCCCTCAGCCATTTCTGTTGCCGGCATCTGGCCCTGCTGGGCGCGCTGCACCCCGCGGGTGAGGGTCGCGATGCCCTGACGTTTCAATAACGCCACACCAACTACCGCGGTGAGCATCACCAAGCCAATAGTCGGCCAAGCATCAATGTAGCCAGCCACCTCGATTAACAGATACATTTCGATAATGGGCGTTAAAAAAAACAGCATAAGCCAGGGCATAGGATCACCTGATCGTGTCGAGAACCATCAATCTGCGGCCGTAACCGATGTAAATCAAGCCATGGGTAAAGCCGACCGCATTTGGCAGGTAGTCGCACAAATACCCACAGGCCGGGTTATCAGCTATGGCGATGTTGCCCAGCGCGCCGGTCTGCCGGGCTACGCGCGTTTCGTCGGAACCACTCTAGGCAACTTACCCAGAGATACCAGCCTACCCTGGCATCGCGTGGTAAATGCTAGCCGCAAGATTGCTCCAAGGGGCAGTGCCCGAATGGGTGAGCAAAAACGCCGTTTACGCGCCGAAGGCATTGTCTTTAACGGCGACACCGTAGCAAAAGAATTTTATTGGGAATGATTTCCGCGTTCCGACTGCGGTGGAGACCCATTCCAAGGAGCAACCCAATAAAGTAAAACCATACCCGGCACAGCCAACAGCGCACTGAGGTAGAAAAAATCAGTCCAACCAATGGTGTCGACGAGCAAGCCGCTGACGCTTGATGCAAAGACTCGCGGCAGAGCCGCCAGTGCGGTAAACATTGCAAGCTGTGTTGCAACAGCTAAACGCGAAGCTTCACGCGCTATAAAGGCAACAAACGCAGCCGTGCCCAAACCGACGCCTAAGTATTCGCCGGCAATGACCACCGCCAAAATGACTAGGTCAGGCCCAGCGTTGGACAACCATACGTAGCCGAAGATCGTCGCAAATTGGATGAAACCAAAAACCCACAGTGCTTTATTAATGCCGATTTTTACAATAACTAATGCGCCCACTAATCCGCCAATTATTGAGGGCCATAACGCGGCTTGCTTTGCAACGATCCCGATTTGCGTGGTTGTAAATTGCATATCTAGGTAAAAAGGTGACGCCAGCGCCGTCGCCATGTTGTCGCCTAATTTATATAGCGCCATAAACGCTAGAACTGCGAGCGCAGGCCCAATGGAGCGACGTTGAAAAAATTCCTGAAACGGCACTTGCACAGCTTCTCGCAAACTCGCAGGCGGCGGAGAGTACTGTTTTGGTTCTTTGACCAGCAGCGCTAGCAACACACCAACAAGCATGAATGCCGCCATAATCATAAAGTTTGCTTGCCAACTTATTTGATCCACAAGCAGCATACCGAGGGAACCGGGAACCAGACCCGAAACGCGGTAAGCGGTTACGTTGATCGAGTTGCCGAGTGCTAACTCGCCCTCAGTCTCAAGAATCTCCCGGCGAAAAGCGTCCAGAACAATGTCTTGAGTGGCACTGAGTGCAATAATCGCGATGGAAATTATCGAAATAGCGAGGATGTTTTCAGCAGGGCGCCAAAAGCCCAGCGAACCAATACTTATAATTAAAGGAATTTGTGCAACTAGCATCCATGAGCGCCGTCGCCCTAGCGAGGATAACGAATACCTCTCCACCAATGGCGCCCAGGTGAATTTCAATACATACAGAAGCTGAATTGCACTGAGCGCGCCGATCATCGTTAAGCTGACACCGTCTATGCGCAACCACGAGGGCACAAGCTGGGTCATCAGATACAGCGGCAGGCCAGAAGAGAAGCCAACGCCAATGCATATAAGCATGCGCCAGTTTAGAACTTGCTCCTTAAACGAGCGCTCTGAGTGCAGATCAGTCACGAAAATTGTTGTACTGCAGTGGCATGGCTATATCCGATTCCTTTAGCGCCGCCATGGCTGCCTGCAAGTCATCTCGCTTTTTGCCGGTTACACGCACTTTATCGCCATTAATTTGGCTTTGAATTTTTAGCTTCGACTCTTTAAGAATCTTAGTAATTTGTCGTGCACTGTCCTTATCAATACCTTGAGCCAAAGCAAAGGATTGGCGCTTTAACTTTCCCGCCCCCTCTATACTTCCGGGCGTGAGCGCGCGGCTGTCGACATTACGCGCCGTCATTTTATCACGCAGGATGTCCTTGATCTGACCGAGCTGAAATTCTTCTGGTGCGCTAAGCAAAATACTCTGCTCTTCTAACTCGATATTTGCGTCCACTCCGCGAAAATCAAAGCGATTGCGCAATTCTCGCAGCGCCTGATCCACTGCATTACGGACCTCGTGCAGGTCAACTTCAGAAACAACATCAAATGACGGCATGGTTTTGCGCTCTCCCGGCTGGATATCAGAGGCATTCGTTATACCATGCACGCTTATCTTGGAGCCAGACAACTCATGTCCAGAATCAATCGCGTTACAACTCAAACCGGTGACAACGGCACCACGGCCCTAGGCACCGGTCGTCGAGTCAGCAAGACCGATCCAATCATTACAGCACTCGGCAGTGTGGATGAACTGTCGAGTCTGCTTGGCGTATTGCGCAATCTTCAAATCAACCCTGAACTGAATACCCAGATTACCGATGTCCAACAAGTGCTATTCGACATCGGCGCAATTCTGGCTATGGAAGGGCAATATCAGGTAGAACAAATGGACGCACGCATCGACGCGTTAAAATCCATTACCGAAACCTGTAATAGTACATTGCCACCGCTGCGCGAGTTCGTCATACCAGGAAGCAATCAAACAAACGCTCAGTGTCATCTCTGCAGAACGGTATGTCGTCGCGCGGAGGCTAATGTATGGGAGGTTTTAGAAACAACCAATTCGAATGCGGACAGCGAGACGGCGTTTAAACAAGCGGGCCGTTACTTAAATCGTCTCAGCGACTTTTTATTTGTGCAGGCCAGAATCTTGGCCAACGATCCAGACGAAGCTCAGTGGCGCGGCCCGAGTGCGCCGGCTTAGGCAGCAATTGCGATTTTACGAACTAAAGCGCTAACCGACGTACATCAGACAGCAGTTGCGACAACAACTGCATAAATTCACCACCGTCGACACCATTGATCACCCGATGATCGTAAGACAAGGACAGCGGAAGCATTTGCCGAGGCAAAAACTCCTGACCATTCCACTGGGGCTGAGTGCTCAGACGGCCAACACCCAGAATGGCGACCTCAGGTGCATTAACAATCGGGGTAAAACCGGTGCCACCGATCGAACCTAAGCTGGAGACGGTAAAGGTCCCGCCACCCAAGTCGTCTAATGCTAATTTTTTATCCCGCGCCTTCTCTGCCAATTCCGCGATGTTCTCGGATAATTCCCACAAGCCTTTTTTATCAGCGCCACGAATCACCGGCACCAGCAAGCCCTCTGCCGTATTAGTGGCGATACCCACGTTAATGTATTCCTTAACAATTAAACGCTGGCTATCTGGATGCAGTGAGCTGTTGAACTTTGGCTTTTGCGCTAAGGCATAGCAAACAGCACGAACAATGAACGCCAGCGGTGTCAGTTTTATGCCCCGCTGCCCGGCCTCTGCTTTGAGGCTCTGACGAAACTCTTCCATATCGGTAATGTCTGCCAAATCGTGCTGGGTGACATGGGGTACGTTCAACCAACTACGCTGCATATTGGTGGCAACCTGCTGCTGAATACGCGTCAGCGACTGTTCTGCAACCGGACCAAAACGCGCAAAATCTACCGCCGGTATTTCGGGAATACCGGCACCCGAAGATTTAGCCGCTGGCGCATTCATTTGCTGCTTTACATGGCTCTTTAAGTCGTCCTTGGTGATGCGGCCGCGTTGACCGCTGCCTTTAACATGATCTAATGCCACACCCAATTCCCGGGCTAACCGCCGCACGGCGGGACCAGCATAGACCGTTACCTCGGTCGACTTGGCACGGTCATTTGTGGCGGCCGGGGGCTCCGGAGCTGACGGGACATCGGCCTTAACCGCTGCCGGTTGCATCGTTGGAGGCGCTGCAGCTTGCACTGGCTCAGCCACCGGTTCTGTTACCGCCGCTGGCTTGGCATTGGATAACTCGGCTGTTGCAATAAGTGCACCTGCGCCTACCCGGTCACCTACAGCGACCGCAACACTGATCACCGTACCCTCCTGCTCTGCCGGCACCTCCATCGACGCCTTGTCCGATTCCAGCACCACTAACAAAGTATCAAAGCTAATGCGATCGCCGGCAGCCACCGCGACCTCAATCACTTCAACATCTTCAATATCGCCGAGATCTGGCACCAATATGTCGATCTTAGACACGGCCTCTGTCGCTTGGGACTCAGCCGCGGCAGATTCAGTCTCCGCTGCGGTTGTGGTTGCAGCCGCGACCGGAACATCCTCGCTTGCCAGCGAGTCTGCCTCCCCAGCATCAGGGGTCACCGTCGCTATCAAAGTGCCTTCACTCACAAGGTCGCCTAGCTGCACGGTATAGGCCTGCAAAATTCCATCGCACGTCGCTGGCACATCCATGGATGCTTTATCCGATTCGATAACGATTAGCGTATCGCCGGTTGCCACCGCAGCGCCGGGATCAATACACAATTCGATGACTTCAACCTCGTCGATATCACCTAAGCTGGGAATCAGAATATCCATGGGTTATCGCTGCTCACTATTCTTCTTTTACCGAATGCCTAACTACTGCCATGCCGATGCTATCTGGCATCCAACAACTACTCACCACGAGGGTTGGGCTTGTCTTCATCGATCTCCAAGGCCTGCTGAGCCGATCGCACCACCTCAACTCCGATCACGTTACTCTGGGCTAATTGGCTTAATGCACACAAAGTAATGTAGCGGCGATCAACCTCAAAAAAATCTCGCAATTGCGAGCGCGTATCGCTGCGCCCGAAACCGTCCGTGCCTAGTACATGCAACGGCGCAGATATCGATCCCCGCAGCGGCTCCGCCAGAGCTTTCACATAATCGGAAACAGCGACCACCGGTGCATCTTGCCAAGAGTCGCCACTCTGCAGACATGTCTCGACATGGGCCCGGCGCGGCTCAGCATCTGCGTGCAGCATGTTCCAACGTTTAACGTCGTCAATATCGCGGGACAACTCCGTATAGCTGGTAACGCTCCATACTTGCACTGCTACCGAATAGTCTTGGCGCAACGTTTCTGCCGCCGCTAATGCTTCGCGCAACAGCGTACCGCTGGCCAGCAAGCGAATACGCGATACGGCCTCCGAATCATCACTCTCAAGACAATACATACCCTTGATAATGGCCTGCTCTACCCCCTCGGGCATGGCCGGTTGCTCGTACGCTTCATTCATAACTGTGATGTAGTAATACAGCGGTGCTCGCTCAACGAACATATGCTGCAGACCACGCTGAATGATGACTGCCAACTCATAAGCATAGGCCGGGTCGTAACTGACACAGTTAGGAACAGTGGCCGCAAGCACGTGGCTGTGACCATCCTGATGCTGCAAGCCCTCACCGTTTAGCGTTGTACGCCCGGCAGTACCACCCAACAAAAAGCCTCTCGTCTGCAGATCACCTGCCGCCCACGCCAAGTCACCTATACGTTGAAACCCGAACATAGAGTAATAAATATAAAACGGAATCAACGTATGTAGGTGGTTACTGTAGGCGGTGCCCGCAGACATCCAAGCAGCGAACGCTCCGGCTTCGTTTATACCGGCCTCAATAACCTGACCGTCCTCGCTCTCTCGGTAAGCTGCCAAAGCCTCTGCATCCTCGGGCTGATACAACTGCCCCACAGAAGAATAGATACCCAACTGTCGGAACATACCTTCCATACCGAACGTGCGTGCCTCATCAGGCACAATCGGCACCACGCGGGAGCCAATATTCTTATCACGCACTAGCGTTGCAAGGATGCGTACGAACGCCATCGTCGTACTTATCTTGCGCTCGCCACTGCCCTTGAGTTGGGCCGAGAATGCACTCAACGGCGGCATTTCCAACGTTTTATTGTCCAATAAACGCCGGGGCATAGATCCGCCCAAGGCTGCACGCCGTTCACGCAGATATGCCATTTCAGCACTGTCTGCGGCCGGACGAAAATACGGAATATCGCGTAACTGTTTGTCGGACAGCGGCACATCGAACCGGTCACGGAATTGTTTTAACTCTTCTAAATTGAGCTTTTTAACCTGGTGGGTAGTATTTTCCGACTCCCCAGCATCGCCCATTCCGTAACCCTTTACCGTCTTTGCCAGAATGACCGTAGGCTGACCTTCGTGCAGAACTGCTGCCCGGTATGCTGCGTAAATTTTATAAGGGTCGTGGCCGCCACGGTTAAGCCGGTAGATGTCTTCGTCAGTCATATCCGAAACCATCGCCGAAAGTTGCGGATGTTGGCCAAAAAAATGCTCTCGCACATAGGCGCCGCCTTTCGCTTTAAAATTTTGAAACTCGCCATCTACCGTCTCGTCCATGGCTTGCTGCAATAGACCGTCTTCATCCCGCGCCAATAGCGGATCCCAAAGGCGCCCCCATACCACTTTGATTACATTCCAGCCTGCTCCGCGAAAATAGCCTTCAAGCTCCTGAATGATCTTACCGTTGCCGCGCACGGGCCCGTCTAACCGCTGCAGGTTGCAATTCACAACGAAAATCAAGTTATCGAGCTTTTCGCGACCCGCTAACGCCAATGCGCCCAATGCTTCGGGTTCATCGCACTCGCCGTCACCGAGGAAAGCCCACACTTTACGTCTAGCTACGTTAGCCTGGTCCCGGTTCTGTAAATATTTCATCAGATGGGCTTGATGAATCGCTTGCAGCGGTCCCAGCCCCATAGAAACCGTTGGAAATTGCCAATAATCAGGCATCAACCATGGGTGCGGATAGGAGGACAACCCCTGGCCGTCGACCTCGCGACGGAAGTTGTCCATTTGTTGCTCATCTAACCGACCCTCTAAAAACGAGCGCGCGTATATCCCGGGTGCCGCGTGGCCTTGGAAATACACCAAGTCGCCGGCGTCGCCCGTCGCCTCATTAGGGGCACGGAAAAAATGATTAAAGCCAACGTCATATAGTGTTGCCGAAGAGGCAAAGCTGGAAATGTGCCCGCCAAGGTCACCTGGGCGGTTGTTGGCACGAACCACCATGGCCAACGCATTCCAACGGATGAGACTCCGGATGCGCCGTTCCATAAACAAATCACCAGGCATCGGCGCTTGTTGATGGGCAGGAATAGTGTTGCGGTAGGGCGTGGTTACCGCAAATGGCAGTGCCGCTCCAGTCTGGGTAAGTCGGGCAGCTAGGCTGCTAAGTAATTGTGATGCGCGTTCCGGACCTTCAATTCGTAACACATCATCAAAGGCGTCGTACCATTCTTGTAACGCTTGTCGATCAGGTTCGGCGATCGACGGGGTGTTGCGGGTCGGGCTGACCAACTGCTTTACTCCTAAAGTGCCGCCTAACCCGAACACCCAAGGGGTTGCAGAGTATAGACGAGGGTTTTGACGCGATAAGCCCATTGCTCATGCATCCCAGCGACCTCGTTAGACATGCGTCGACGTTGATCCTGCTCAGCCATAGAGCCACCTCACTGTTTGTAAAACGCGCGGTATTGCATGGCTTTTGCTCACCCCTAAGCATTGCAACCTATGCAGTAACCTTCGCAAGCTCACGGAATCGCTTTTTTGCGAGGGCATCTATTATTGCGAGAGCGCCTTCTTGTCCGCGACTCTGCTTGCAAAAACTCTTTCGAACGAGGCACTTTTTTACAAGAGCGCCTCGATATTTTGATGCACCTGCGTGACTACCCATGACCAGTCAAATTTCGGCCCTGGGTCAGTCTTGCGAACCGGAGCGATGTCGCAGTGTCCCACTACGGCATCGGCACTGATTTGCGGATACGCGCCCATTAACGTGATAACAAGCTGTATCAGTGTACGGTATTGGTCGACCGTATAATCTTCCTTTACCGACCCCTCTAATTCTACGCCAATGCTGAAATCATTGCAGCTATTACGTCCACGCCAGTTGGAAATACCGGCATGCCAGGCACGTTTGTCAAAGCTCACAAACTGCTCTATCTGGCCATAGCGATCGATCATTAGGTGGGGCGCCACTTTGAGGCCCGCGAGATCAGCAAAACTAGGGTGCTCAGCACAATCCAGCTCACCAGTGAACAAACGTTGGGGAGCATCCGTCCCGTACTCGCCCTCAGGCAACGAAATGCAGTGCACTACAATAAGTTCTGGCTGCAGGCCACGAGGACGCAGGTCGAAGTGGGCGCTCGGTCGCCACAAGACGTGATCTAAGCGATGTTCAGCATTAATCTGCAAATGGATTGTCCGTTGGCCCTAGGGCACTATAATTCTACGCCGCACACAGCAATTCGCTAGCCATAACCCACATCCAGCAATGTACGGAACGTCTATTCATGAACACTGAGTTGTCCCAACAAAGTCTGCACGCCGCAGTACAAGCCAATGTGCGCGCCGCACTTGCCGAAGACTTAGGCTCCGGCGACCTATCCGCCAGCCTGATCGCTGCCGAACGGAGCGCAACCGCGCGCATTATTACCCGCACACCCGGAGTATTCTGCGGCCAACTTTGGGTCAATGAGACCATGCAACAAGTGAACAGCAAAATCGACGTTGATTGGTATACCAACGATGGCGATGCGGTCGAGGCCGACCAACATTTATTTACACTGACCGGCCCAGCGGCAAGCCTACTCACCGCCGAACGTACAGCCTTAAACTTTGTACAGTTGCTGTCAGGCACCGCAACCCGCACCGCTTACTATGTGGCGTTACTGCAGGGGCATAAAACAAAGCTACTGGACACACGAAAAACTATTCCCGGCTTACGCTTGGCACAGAAGTACGCGGTTAAGTGCGGCGGCGGCAGCAACCATCGAATCGGCTTATTCGATGCCTATCTGTTGAAAGAAAATCACATCGCGGCTGCGGGCAGCATTAGTGCTGCGGTGGCGATGGCGCGCAGCAATAATCCTGAAAAGCCAATTGAAGTGGAGGTCGAAAACCTTGCGGAGCTGGACGAAGCCATAGCCGCGAGCGCCGATATCGCCATGATCGACAACTTTTCCTTAGCCGATACCCACACAGCGGTAGCCAAATCTGCAGGACAGATTAGATTAGAAGCTTCTGGCGGCATCAACGAACAAACTCTCGCCGCCATTGCTGCCACCGGCGTGGACTATATATCCAGTGGAGAACTGACCAAAACCATATTACCCATGGATTTGTCTATGCGCTTTGTCGCTGATTAAAGCTTTTCGGCCGCCGGTACTGCCGAAATTGCGAAGGCACCCGTATTGTCTTTTTAATACAAATTGCCACTCGCTTAGGTTGCGCAACTTCCCGTTCTGACCAACGGTTACTTTTTGCTGACAAACGGCTGCTGGCATTTGGGCGCTAAGTTAGAGAAGTTAATCGCCCACCCATTATATTCCTTATGAGAATATATTGATTGTTAATTATTCCTTTTTCATCGACTCGTCCCATTGCTACAGTGCCGCCATTCAAAGCTCGATGACCTTTTTAATTTAACTCAATTAGGCCAAAACCAATGCAAAACGCAGCTGCCCAACGGATCGTCGAACCTCTCCAAGAGGAAGTGACTGAGACCAAGAAAAGTCCAGAATTGCACGAAGTCGAAGAAACACTTTCGGAATTTGAGCGTGCGCGGCGCTGCAGCAAAACTTGGTCTATGCCACAAGACTGATCAACCACTGCGCAAAATCCGAAATAAAAGCGCGCCCAAAAAACAACCCGATGATGCCCTTTATGCGTCGTTTATCATTCATTAGCTGTATCGTGCTGCTAGGCGCTTGCGCGTCTAAGACATTGCCACCCGACTACGTGGGACTGACCGAGGCAGACGTCATAGCAAAACATGGCTACCCTATTGATCGCCGCATCGTTGCCGACGACGTGGTGGTCTTAGTGTTCCGTTCCCGCCTCGGTAGCGAGCGCTTCGTTACCCTGGTGAACGACCAAGTTGATAATGTGCAACACGATCGCAACTTATCGCTGTTCAAACTCGTTCCAATCATTATCGATTGATCGTCATTCCCTAGCTTCATCCCGGCGTTGGTCCCATACTTTTATTTTTCTACCGAGAACAGAATATGGACGACAAACAAGCCATTGCAGCAACAATCCAAGTCTATTTCGATTCCATGTATTTGTCCGAACGCGACAAAGTGCTGCAAGCATTCCATCCAAACGCAAAAATTACTGGCTACATGGGTGGAAACTTACTCGAGCAAACTGTGGAAGAATTTGCGAACTTCGTGGGCGCGCAGACTCCTTCCGCAAAAGACCAAGGCGAAGCCCCAATGTTGGAAACCCTGTCGGTAGACATCACTGGCCACACCGCTGTGGCTAAAGTTCGTGACGGTTATTTAGGGATGATTTTCGTCGACACACTGTCGATGCTGAAACTAGCCGACAATTGGGTAATTTATAACAAATTGTTCCATGTAGAAGGCTGACGCCAAGCGCTATTCCCGCCATTCAATGAATGCGTCGATTGGCCTTACTCAGCAAAACCATATGTGGCACCGTCAGCGCAGCCAACGCTATAAAGGTGTATCGAAAGGTCGTTTGATTGAAGGTTTCAAATGTAACTGCAGGATCAGATGCACTCATCCACACAGCTCCTGCAATAGCGCTCATCACGACCAAACTAAGCATTAGGATGGTTGCAGAGCCCTGCTGATTTAACGCGTGGCGCCAGCGCGTTAAATGGATCGGGCTATGCAGTAACGCAAAGTAACAAGCAAAACCTGCCAACGCGCCGGCGGCCCAACACACAGCACCATAGACGGCCAGTAAACCTATCGACACCCAGCGCTTGGGAGCACAGCACACATGGATGAAAGCCGCAATGCACCCCATTATTCCCAAAGCACTGATCGGCGCCAATGCAATGGGCGTTTCGGTAAGGATGCTGAACAGCGCCTGAACGTCTGCGCCTGCAAATAAACCTGGCAAGCCAATGATCGCTAGGCCCCAAGTTAATTGATGCAATAAAGACGCATTTGGCAAATCAGAGTCGCCAAAGTGATAAGCCGAATACGCCAAAAACACACTCAGTAAGGCCAAGGGCGCGATTAACCAAAGCGCAATCACCACCAGCACAAGCGCCACATACCCAGCTACTACAGCGCCCAACCGACCCTTCTTATAGTGTGCACGCATAATGACCCAGTCATATGCGCCATGGGGCAAACCTGCGACCAAAACCAGCGCACTGCACCAAAAGATCAGCAACGGACTTTGCTCAACCATCCAAGTCGCTGCACACAGAACAATTACTGAGCCCAGCAAAAACCCGGCATAGGGCTTAACGACCGAGCGCATAGCGCAACGCCTCGCGCATCATGACACCTTTCGGCATCGCCCATATTACCCGTAGGTAGTCTGCAAGCTGTGCGCCATCACTAAGGAACCGCACCAAAGCGGCGGGGTTGACCCGCTGAAATAAGCGAAAGAAAACCTCAGGAGCCTGCGCTGGTCGATTCTCAAGAAATGCTACAAACACCCCATCAAACCAGCGCGCAACACTATGCCTCGATGGCGGCGGTCCGCTATTCGTTCGTCCAGATAACCATTCCGCTATACACTCAGCTTGCTGCTGAGCGTGAGGATAACAATACCCCGTAGAGGGCTTTGCCGTATCTGCATGTAGTCCAAACAGAACAACATTAGGCTGACCCTCAAGCAAGGCATGCGGTCTTTTTGGCATGGGCAGAACACCGCACTCACTGCTGCGAATATGCCAATCCGAGAGACCGAAGCGTTGGCGCAAGTAGCCGCGAAGCTCGTCTTTATATTGCGACTCGCACAGCTGTTGCTTGGAAAAATGCGTGGTCTCAACCAGCGCTCTACGCGGGCTAAAGGGCAACACATAAAAGAAGTGCACGTCGTCTTCACTACCGGCACTAAAATCCATAAGTGTGACTGTGGTTGGGTCGAATACGTCTTTGTCCGTTTCGATTTCCCAACCGAAAAAATGCTGCAACAGAGTGCCTTGGGGAATCGGTCGAGGCCGAGTGTCGATTACTCGATCGGCTCGTACCTGGCCTCGGTCAGTCCCAACGCACAGCTGCTGCTGATCTCGGCTTACTTGTCCAGCGCTGACTCCAAGTTTCAGGCCTACAGTATTTGAACTGCCTAGTAGCTCGACCGCAGATTGGTAATAACGGCCGCTGTCGACCCGCACATAGGGCATTTCAGGACAAGCACTAGCTGTTACTCGTCCCGCTGAACGAATCTCCCAGCGCGACCAGGAGTGACTGATTGCCTCATCAAAGAGACCTCCCGCTCTTTGCCAATAACACCAGGTTTTATCGCGCTGATACTTGTCGCGGGGCTCGATCACGACAGCCTTGTTTATACGACGGGATGCGCAGTTGTTACTGCGATCGATCTGGCAAGCTAGCGCCAAGCCACTCATACCACCGCCTAAAATCGCCACGTCGACGCTAGCTAAGGCATCCGGGTTATGCATCGCGCGGTCTCACCCGGCTCAGGTACCGAAGCGTTGCGGATCCAACGCCTTGTGCAATCGCGGTCGATGTTCTGCCCGATGAATGATGAGCGTACTAGACCCTTCGGTAATGCGCCGACCCAACAATTCGCCTATCAGCCGGCACTTGGTCGTTGCTGATACTACAGTGCGGCGCTGCCAGTATTGGTTAGGCGTCGCCACCACCTTGTCTCCGATCGCTCGATACAAACGCGCAGCGATCTTAATCGCCTGACGCACCGCGACTGGCAAGAATCCATAACCCTGGGCCGCACTGGCATAGTATTCATCCGCAATGCCTAACAAACGCACAGCCCCTTTATAAGCATTGGCTCGTTGAACTGGATCTCCCGCAGCAAGGCCAGCTGCACACACCGGGCCTTCAAGCATCTCCGCAGGGAGATATACCCGTTCCCGCTCAGCATCTTCGAGGATATCTCGACAGATGTTTGTCATTTGCATTGCCACACCCAAATCCACAGCAAATGGGTAGGCCCGTGGGTTTTTCACTCCGAATAAGTGGCACATCATCAACCCTACGGTGGAGGCCACTCCGTAACAAAAGCGCACAAGCTCATCTTGGCTTTGCAAATGCCGCGGCCATTGATCGGCGATAAGGGCATCAACGAAATCCATGACTAAGTTCGCGGGAATACCGAACTGTTGCTGCAGCACTAGGAGATCCGCCATTACCGGATCAGCACTGTCGCCACGGATAAAGTCATCACGCAGAGCAACCAGCTTCGCGTCATTGCAGCCAGCCGGCGCAGCATCAGCCAGATCATCCATGTATCGGCAAAAGTAATATAAACGCGCCACGGCATCGTAGCGCGCCCTCGGCAGGAATCGAGCGGCCAACGAAAACGTTTTCGCATTGGCCTTGAATATCATTTCAGGATTTTGTGATTTGAGGTTCATAACATTGCCCCCGTGGGTTGCGGAAAATCCTCTTTAAGCAAATGCTCAACCACTTTGGCTGAACTAAGGACCCCAGGCACACCGGCACCCGGGTGAGTGCCCGCCCCAACTAAGTAGAGATTCTTAATGTCTTCGGAGCGGTTGTGGAAACGGAAATACGCAGACTGGGTAAAGATCGGCGCTATTGAAAAACCTGCACCCCAGCGCGACCCGTAGTCTGCATCGAATTGGGTCGGATCAAGGTCAAAACAAACGTCCATGTGCTGACGCAAATTGGGCAACACTCGCTCTTCCAATATATCAATAACCCGCTCGCGCACTTGGTCTCGTGCGGCCAGCCAGTCGTGGCGCTGCAAGTTCGGTACTGGAGCTAATACATAGAACGTATCTTTACCGTCAGGTGCTAATGCCGGATCTGTCGCCGTTGGACGGTGCAGGTATAAACTCAGATCGTCACCTGCCGGCTCGCCCGCAAAAATCCGCTGCAATAACTCTTGATACTGCTCACCAAAAACTATTGTGTGATGCTCTACGTCCTCGTACTGACAGTTAGTACCGAAATAAAGAACATACAAACCCATGGAATATTTAAGCGCATCAATGCGTCGATCGGTCCACCGTTTACGGTCTGCACGAGGCACTAAAGATCGATAAATCTGTGCTGGGTCACCATTACAAATAACCAGGTCGGCAGCCACAGCCTCACCGTTGGCGAATTGCACACCGGTAACCTCACCGTCCGCAATGCAGATTTTCTGCACTTCTTGATTGAGCGTTACATTAATTCCAACCTCTTGCATAAGGCGCCCCATGGCCGCCACCAGCGCGCCCGTGCCACCACGCGGAAAATGCACACCCCAGCGCCGCTCGAGATAATGAATTAACGAATAGATACTCGTGGTGTTAAACGGGTTGCCGCCCACTAGCAATGGCTGAATGCTAAAAGCGCGACGAAGCCGCTCATCTTTTAGATAGCGCTTAGTAAACTGCCAAACTGTGCGGTAGCAGCCTAAACGCACCAACGCCGGAACCTGCTTGAGCATAAACCAGAGCCGGTTAAACGGCACATGTGCTAGCTCTCCGAAACCAACATCAAATATTCGCTTAGAGTGCGCGAGCAGTCTTTTATAACCTTCGACGTCTTGCGGACTCAGCCGCTCTATTTCATTTACCGTGTCTTCAACCGTACCGCCATAATCCATTCGCGAGCCGTCACTAAATTCGTATCGATACCACGGCGATACCGGCAATATTTCTGCATACTCAGGAAGCTGTCTATCGAACAGCTCAAACAATTCTTCAAACAGGAACGGTGCAGTTATGACCGTTGGTCCGGCGTCAAAGGTATGCCCGTCGCGCTTAAAAGTGCGTGCACGGCCACCAAGTTGCTCCAATCGCTCAATCAAGGTAACTTCAAAACCCAGTTTGCGTGCTCTCAATGCTGCCGCCATGCCGCCAAAGCCACTGCCAATAACTACTGCGTGCTTACTCATCAGTTGTTTGCTGTCACCAGCAGTGGTCTTCTTAAAGCCGCGGGGGAACGCTTTTGCACGCGCTCACAGGGCAGAGGCTGGGTTATATGATCAGCAATGAATTGATGCACAACCGCTTCAACCGGCGTCGGCAACCAAGCGGCATTACTGCGCGCAACATCAGCTGCATCTCCCACCCAAGTGATGCAGCGCTGGCGCGCAGACTCGCGCAATCTGGGCTGCCTGACCAGTGCTACGAATAAATCTTTTTCCTTGTCACTTATTTGTTTCGCCGCTACTACCGGCGCTGTGACCACACGGTCAACGATGTCCTCATGCTCGGCATATGAGCCACCATTAAGCAGTGGCTCGAGGTCATTTAAAATTTGATACGCCAACCCCAACTGTTCTCCGCACCGTTGTGCGGCGCTAATCATCCGTTCATCGCCTGCAGCCAAAACTGCAGCGAATTGGAGTGGCAAAGCGAGCAGCGCACCGGTCTTGTGCCGCGCGATGGTTTGGTATTGGTTGAGCAGCGTCGCACCGTTGCTGTGTAACTTAAGTTGCTGCAGTTGACCCGAGCTAGCGCTACTTACCGCTACCGCCATAGCCTGCACCAAACCAGTAATCGCCTCATCGCGACAACCACTCGCCGCCAAACAACGAAAGGCCGCAGCAATCAGATGATCGCCTAACAACAGCGCAGTATTACTGCCGTATTTTTTCCAAACGGTAGGCTGGCCTCGACGAACAGGGGTTCGGTCTTGGATATCGTCATGCACTATTGAGGCTTCATGAATCAGCTCAGCCGCCGCCGCAATATGTATTAGCACATCAGGGTGTTCAAAGTTCCTCGCGGCAGCAAAAGTAAACTTAGCGCGGGTACGTTTACCGCAGCGAGCCAAGTGGTGAGCTGCTGCTCCTTGGACTGTGCCAGCATCATCACCAAACTTACGGATCACCAACTCAAGTCGAGACTTAAAGTCTTTGCTCATGGCAGATCCCTCCTGGTGATTAAGATTATTTTTATCGAGCTGGGCTCGAGTTCTAGAGGTTAATGGAGGCGCTCGCGGGTGCCGCTTGTGGCCACACCCGCTTGCGCTAAAGGTCCGAGAACTAAGCGGTCGATCTGGAGGACGACGTAGCCGCTACCCAGATAACTACACCAAACGCGATCTTGTTCACGAAATCCGCAAGGTTGTAGACAATGTTCAGAGCTCCGGCTCCCATAGAAGGCTCCACAATGTAACCGATCGGGTAAATAGCCCAACCAACAGTCACAATCAGTCGAAGCGCGTTAAAGGCCGTTTTACTTGCCTCAGTGCCCTGAGCTGCGCTGATCTGACTCGCCTCGCCGGCGAAGATCTCGTAGATGATGTATAACCATCCAGCCATACCGATGATGAATCCTACCCAGTAGTTCATTAGGTTAGCTTCACCCAAGAATCCGAAGATCAGCATCACCAGTGAGGCGATCATCAGCTTCCAGAACAAAGCAGCTCGGACTACGGCTATCGCCGCCAAGATCAAGTAGAACTCAACGATCTGCAGAGGCACGGTTAATAGCCAATCTACATAGCGGAATACGATTGGGCTTTGCTGTGTGTCGATCCATACGCCTCGCATGTAGAAGTAATGGATCGCCGCAATGCCGGTAACCAACGCCGCAACGGTAAGTGAGGTTTTCCACTTGCCTTCAGCGCGATCGCGTTCAACAGTGAAAAAGTACGTAGCTGCGACCATCGCCGCAGATATGATCCAGAAAGTAACACCAACCAAATCGGTCATGTCTAACATTTCCATCTCCCTTCATTTTATTCAAACGGTAGGTGCCCCGCGTCCTATGCCTAACCCTAGCTCAGCATTGCCTACTCATCCCTCCGATGAGCAGAGATCGCGATCCAAGGCCGATCCATAGGCACTTATCGTTTGAATTTTTCCTAGGTTGTTGCCGACCCTAAGACGGCAGCGGGGTGTACTCCAATCCATTGCAAAGCCGCG
>CAJXAC010000023.1 GCA_913050035.1 uncultured Gammaproteobacteria bacterium
ATTTGCAGTACCCATTGTGCTGATAGGTCACAGGAGGGGACTATGGCACGTTGGGAAAGCAATCAACCAAGTATTCCGGATTGGTTCTGGCAAGCGGTGGACACCGAAGCCGAGAGCCGCATGGTTGAAGTGGACGAGTGTGATGTTGCCTACCGATTCTATCCCTCCCCGGGAAAGCCAGGCCTTTTGCTGATCCACGGCATGAATGCACACTCGCGGTGGTGGGATTTTATCGCACCCCAATTGCTCGATAAGTTTGCTGTTGCGGCGATGGACCTCACGGGCATGGGCGACTCGGATTATCGCTATAAATATTCTGCGGCGACCTATGCTGACGAAATTGTTGCGGTATTGGATGATGCTGGGTTTGCTGACGACGCGCTAGTTGTCGCCCATAGCTTTGGTGGGTACATGGCTGTGAAGGCTGCGAATATCTATCGCGAGCGGTTTCGTGGTCTGGTTTTAGTCGATTCAGGCATTCGTCATCCAGACGATCCGATTCCCGACCGACCGATGATGGGTGGCATGCAGGGCAAGGTCTATCCGGATCGCGAGACAGCGTTAATGCGTTTTCGCCTGCAACCGCCGCAGCCCTGCGAAAACGAATACATCTTGCAGTATATCGCTCGTAACTCATTGATGCGCGTGGATGGCGGATGGGCGTGGAAATTTGATGAGGATCTGCTCACTACACTGACCGAAGTCGAGCGCCAACCTGAGGACTACACCGATCTCACAGTGCCGGTTGGAGTGATCTATGGTGCAGACAGCGAGCTTTTTTCACGGCGCACTCTGGAATATATGCAGGAGTTGATTCCCCAAGACTTTCCCTACGAGGAAATTTCTCAGGCCCAGCATCATGTGTTTCTAGATCAGCCTTTGGCATTTATCGATTCGTTACACAATATCGTCGACAAATTGTAAAAGCCTCTGATCCACGGATAGGTAACTAATACCGCTTAGCAGCAACGGCGGTAGCCATTTGATGGCTTCATAAGCGTGTCTGGCTGTAAATTGGACGGTCATGATTCATCTACGGTGGGTGGTTTAAGTCAGAATTTTGTCTTATTAGGGTTGAAAGATTTTTGTGTATTTTCTGGCAGATTTGTCACCAAAAGTACCCGTTGTGTAAATAAGTAACACTTAAATCTTCAGTTTTCGGTCCCCGAAGATATTTTGTTAAGTAACAGTTGACGCTCTGAACGCCAATTGTTAGAAGTTGTGGTGGAGGGGGTTAATTTCCGATTACGGCAAATTGAATCACCTGTTGGGTAGGCGGTTTTGTGGAGGAATCGCTGTCCCATTGGAAAGAAGCTAAACGAGAGGGTTTTGGGACGGAGCCGTTCCAGGGACCAATCCGGAAATAGGGGAACAAAGTGAGAAAATCCAAAATGCTTTTGGCGAGCGCATTGCTCGCAATTGCGCCTGGTTCGCAGGTAATTGCTGCGGAAGAGGACGCAGCAATCGAAGAAGTGGTTGTCACGGGTTCCTATCTGAAGCGTAGCGCGGCTGATTCGCCGTCTCCGCTTTCGGTAGTCACCTCAGCTGACATTGAAGATATTGGTGCTGCGGACGCCGCGGAAGTGATCGCATCGATGCCTTGGAACTCAGGCTCGCAAACACGTGCGGCGACTTTTCAGGGCGAGGGCGCTGATGGCCGTATGAGCATGAACTTGCGCAACCTGGGTAATGGCGCAACGTTGCCGCTGGTAAACGGCAGGCGTCAGGTTCCATCTTGGTACAACGGCCGCGGTAACGCGTCGACTAATATCAACGCATTGGTGCCAACCATCGCGATTGAACGAATTGAGGTGGTAAAGGATGGTGCCTCAGCATTGTATGGCTCTGATGCGGTTGCAGGTGTTGTTAACTTCATCACCAAGCGTGATTTCGAAGGTTTAGACTTCACATATCAGTACACCTCGGATGAAAATACTGGCCAAGGTGATACGGGCACACTGAGCATGCTTTGGGGTGTTCAGGGTGATCGCGGTGGAATTATCGCCGCTGCGTCGACTATGGATCGTGCCGAAATCAATGTCGCCGATGACTATGAGCGATTTGGCGGCAGTACCCTTTCGTCGACTGGTCAACCTGGGCGTTTATTGCCTATCGCGGGTCAGACGATTACGTGGGCGGCCCACGGTCTTAATCCGGGTCAACAGGTTGGTGCGAATGATGAAACATCGCTAAACAACCTGCCACGGGCAGCCGATGGCTCAAGCTACGGTCAGGCGGACGTTAACTGTGAGGACGCCGCGGCGTTTACTCGAGGTAACGGTGGAGCGCTTGCTAACTTTGCCAATCGCTGTGTCTACGACTATGGCTCGTTCTTCTCGATTCAGGCTGCTGAGAAACTGCAGAATATGTTTGTCGCGGGTCACTATGATGTGACGGATACGCTTACGGCTACCTTCGAATTCGCTTCGAATAGCTCTGAGTTCAATCGCTTGAATTCTTTGAACCCGAATGCGCCTGCATTGACGATTCCTACTGGCACTAGCTACATCGATGCCAATGGTGACGTGCAGTTTGCGCCTAACCCTGGCAGTGTAGAAGATGCATTCCGACGAGGTATCGAGCCTATCAACTACGCTAACCTAACCCGTTTGCAAGGTTACACTGCGGAGCAGAATGGCACCGCGATTCGTCCGATGAAAACCTTCACCGACGTCAATCGTAGTGACCAACGTCTTGCTATCGGTTTGGAATGGGATGTTGAAGTTGCCGGTAACCCATGGGTGGTAACAGCGAATGTCACGGCTAGTGATCACAGCTCTCAGGTTGCTCAGGTGCAGGATACTTTGTCGACTCATATGGAACTGGCTTTGAACGGTTACGGTGGTCCAAACTGTGATCTGGTAAATGGTGTTCCTGGAGACGGTAATACTTCGTACGCTGCTTCCGGAGGCGATTTCGGAGCAGGGTCTTGTTACTTCTTTAACCCGTTTGGTAACAGTGCATGGGAGCGTGATGGCACCCAAGGCTTCTCAAATGGCGAGTTGACTAACCCGCCAGAACTCTATGAATGGCTGATCGGGCGTGCGAGTAGCGACAGTGACTTTGGTCAACGCGTCTTTGACGTTGTTGCAGCTGGAGACCTATTCGATACGGCTTCAGGCCCAGTAGGTTTGGCTGTTGGTGTACAGCGACGTATTGATACTGGCCAGGTCGTTCTTGACTCATCCCTAACGTCAGACAACCTTGACTTCGTTTTTGGTGCTGATGATTGGAAGGGCACCCTTACAACCACAGCAGCGTTTGCCGAGGTTGCGGTCCCTGTTGGCGATATGATCGAAGTCAACCTTGCCGCCCGCTACGAAGAGTTCGACGAAATCGGCGAAGACTCTGTGGATTCGAAAATCTCAGTAATCTTCCGCCCGACTGATTCGTTAACCTTGCGCGCGTCTGGGGGTAGTTCTTTCCGTGCACCGTCATTGCAGCAATCTTTTGGTGCGCTGACCACGGTAGCCAACCAGGCTGACCTGGTTGGTGGTACGACGTTTAAGCCATCGATTACCAAGGGTAATCCAAATCTTAAGCCCGAAACTGCTGACAACATCAACGTCGGATTGTCGTGGATTCCACAGGAAGGTCTGCTGGAAGGCTTGTCTATTGATGTCGACTACTATCAGTACGATTACGTTGACATCATGACACGTGAAAACAGCGCAGCGCTGCTTGCAGCGGACAACGCAATAATTCAAGCCTATGCTGATGCAAATGGGGTAAGCCTCGCAGATGCTGCCGTCGCTTCGGCGCGTAACCATGATCAGGTTATCCGGAATTCTTCCGGCATCTTGTTGCGTTTGTTGCCGAACTTCTCCAACGCAGATTCTGCTGAGGTGAGTGGTGTGGATGTAACCTCTTCCTACAGCTTCGATAATAGCTGGGGTAACTGGCGCGTAGGTCTGCAGGCTGCATGGATTGGCACCTACGATGTTAAGGTGGGCTCAACCACATTTGATGCAGTTGGCTCTTACAACTTCACGACACCTGTTGCTCGTCCGTTGCCTGAGTGGAAGGTCAATGGCACCGTCTCCTGGAGCATGGACAACCATCGAGTCTTCATGTTGGCGCGCTACATCGATGAAGTCGACGAAGATATTCCTGCCGGTACGGCTGGGTTCTTCAAGGCGGTAACAGCTATTGCTGGTAACCAGTCTACGGCTGATCAAATGGCCGATGGCAAGATCGACAGCATGCTGACCGTTGATTTGCAGTACAACTACTCCTTCGGCGAAGTTGCTTTCCTAAGCGATTCCAACGTAACGGTGGGTCTGCAAAACATCTTTGATGAAGTGGCACCGGTTGTATCGTATGTAACTGCATACGATCCTACGTTGCACGATGGACGTGGACGACTATTTTTCTTAAGAGTGGGTGGTTCGCTCTAAAGAAAATTTTCGACAAAGCCCCCTCGAATCGAGGGGGCTTTTTTTTGGGTAGAATTAAATGCTTTGCGACGTGTTAGGCTGTGCGAACGTGCAATTCGTCACCTACACAAATGTTTGGGTAAGTTGATTCACAAGGCGTTAAAACCTACCTAAACTTCAATTTCTACAACCGCCTAGGTAAATCCATGAAGCTGTATTCTTTTTTGGTCGCGTTGGCCCTTCTAGTCAGCGCAAATAGTTATGCGGAGCAAACATCCCCATGCTCGCAAATCGCTGACAAGGCGGAGCGACTAGAGTGTTTCGATCGGGAATTCCCCAGTGAGATTAAGGCATCCGCAAAGACGTTACCTTCGGCAGAGGCATCCCAAACGACAGTCGTCAGCACTCCAGAACCGATTGCTGATGTGGTAGCCGCTGACCAGTCCGCGCAAAAACCCAAGGAAAAAATGTCTCTTGGCGGTCTGTTTGATTGGAAGAGCCAGCCAGAGGTGGAGACTGAGATCGCTGCAATTCGATCCGGGTCCAAGCAGCGCATGGTATTCCGGTTAGCAAACGGCCAAATTTGGATGCAATCTACTCCCCGGGCTTTGCCTTTTAAGGCCGGTGATAAAGTGACCATTAAGAGCGGTAGGATAGGTGGGTACATCATGCGTTCTGCAAGTGGAACCAGTTCCCGCGTTAAACTTATTGAGGGATAAGGTAGCTCGACCGTTGAACGGTATTACCGTTCCTACTACTAGGAGAGGGGCACTGTTTTCTGTCCCGAGTGAGGCTGCTGGCTCCAGAGCCATTGACTGCGAGGGGCTCCAGCGCCCGTGGAACACCCTGGCGCTGAAGGTGACGTGATAAATTGACTCGAACAAATCTAGCGAGCTTAAGAGCGTTCGTCCTTCTCCATTTGTTCAATTGATGGGATCAGGGTGATTCGAAATACTGCATTGGCGTTGATTGCTTGCTTGGAAAACAGCATTGGCAAGTCTTCGTCATTTGCCCAGTTCTCTAGCAGGTTATTATAAAATCTAGATCTTGGATCACCAGACTGCCCCGGTGCATTGGTCATGCGTGCCGCATCCCAATTCCCCACATCGACAACCATGCGAAATGAGGCGCCGCTGCGTACTAGAAAATCTTTTGCACGGAAGCCAGTGTTGTTCGTTGTATTACTGCTGCCACCACGTCCGTGCTCCGTCATCGTTAATGTCCTGCGGACATCGTCTGATACAAGATTCAGCAGTGGGTGATGAAATTCAGTCCGGTGTAAGTCACCCCAGCGCCACTGCTTCGGATTATTGCCGAGCAGTTGTTGGGTTTCTGCCCAAGCTTTCGGTAGCGTCGCGTAGGCCTGTTGTTTGCCTTGTGGGGTAGATAACAGACTGAGCGCGGTGAGGGTATCGAGGCTCGGCGCCATTTGGGTGTCAATGCCATCATCGATTAAGCGCATTAATGCCGGCTCTAGGTGACGGTGATACCAGACATTCCATAACGCTGCTGCAGCTGAATCTCGGTCTAAAACAGCGTTCCATCCTGCGAGTAAGGCGCCGCCCTGGGGCACTTCTGTACGAAGCTCCGGTAAGCCCAGCAAAATTTCTCTGGCAAAAATCGAGTGATAGTCGCGCTGCAAATCGGTGGAGTCTTGCAGGCTGTGTTGATCTTGGCGCTCTAACACTTCCCACAGTCGCTTGTAGCGCCATGGCGCGGACCATTCAAATCCGACCCGAAATTTATCAATAGGATAGTCTTCTGGCAGGCTCATTGCGTTTGCTGTGCCGCTAAAACCGCGTTTTGGATTATATTCCTCGGGCAGCACATCCATATCGAAGTACCCGTCCCACTCATAGCTGCCGTCGCCGGGCACGGGCAGCAGACCATCCCAATTGTCGCGCTTAGGAAAACGCCCGGCCGGTTTGTAGCCAATATTGCCGTCAATGTCTGCATAGACCTGGTTCTCGGAAGGCGCACCCCATCGATTCAGGGCACCGACGAAAGTGCGGAAGTTCTGTGCACGCATGTACTCGATGCTGCCGAAATATGGAGCCATGCCGGGTTCCAACCAAGCCGCGCGTACCGCAAAAAAATGATTGTCAGTTGCGGCCACTACTGGGCCGTGACGGGTGAACTGTAAGTCCACCGTGCGAGCGTGCTCGCCGTTTATATTGATGCTCTCCTGCACCGTCTGCAGCGGCTCTTGCCGCCCTTGATAGACGTAGCCGGAACCCCTGCGCTCGTAAATGTACAGATCTTCCTGATCAATGGGGAAGATCGTTAAACCAAACGCTATCCTTTCATTGTGGCCAATTGAAATGCCCGGTAGCGCCGGTTCGCCTGCGCCAATAACGTTTATACCCGGAGCATTCAGATGGGCGATATAGCGTAGTGAGGGCACCGCATGGCCACGATGGGGGTCATCTGCCAGTATGGGTCGCCCCGTGGCGGTTCGCTCGCCACTTACCACCCAATTGTTGCTGCCCATGTCACCTCGGTAGTCTTGATATGCCGTGGTTGCAATGGCGTCTCGTGCATTAGAGCGGCCGCCCATAGCGTCAGCAAAGTCCACGGGACTCTTTGCCAAGAAATAGAGATCTAATACGTTATCGGGAATAGCACAGGGGTCTAATCCGTCGGGTATTTCAGTTACCCAGCTTGGCTCGAGTACTTTCCAGCTTGCGGCAAGGTCTAATTTGTCTTGGCAGGCGAGCCGTGCGCGCCAGACTTCGGTGGCAACGTTGCGCCATAAGCCGTTACTGCGTATGCGTACCACATCTTCAGCAGCCCATTTTGCCGGCGCATATCCTAGCAGCGTGAACTCTGGGGGCAGCAGATTGGCATGTTTTTCGGTTAGATCGATATAGGCGTTAATTCCAGCTGTAAAGGCTTCAGTGATTTTCTTTGCATCATTGCCATAAGCCAGCCACTCGCTGTACATATCACCCCGGTACAGGAACAGGCGAGCTGCCCGATCTTGATTAACATAGGCAGAACCCAGTACCTCTGACAGACGACCGAGTCCGCGCCGGCGCCAGGTGTCAATCTGCCAAAGCCGGTCTCGAGCCGCGTTAAAACCCTGAACAAAAAAAGCGTCATAGTGGTCATTAGCATAGATGTGTGGCACGCCCCATTGGTCCACGATAATTTCTGCAGGTTTGGTCAATCCCGCCACGGTATACCGAGCGTTCTGATCAATTTTGGCTGTTGCAGCATGGGTGTATACGCTGATCACTAGTGCGCTAATAAAAACGACTATTCGCATAGTGGTGCTCCTCAATTGCGGTTCTTGTCTCCGCCGATGATTATTCCATGAAAAACGCTGGCGCAAAAAAAACCCCGCATCGCGAGGTTTTTCTTGCAGCTTTAAAAGCTAAGGCTAGTCCCAGGTCAGTGCACCACCGGTTTGATAATCGGTAACGCGGGTTTCGAAAAAGTTCTTTTCCTTTTTCAGGTCCATAATTTCAGACATCCATGGGAATGGGTTCTTCGCCCCAGGAAACTGCTCTGACAGGCCAATTTGCGCTAACCGGCGATTAGCAATGAACTGCAAATACTCTTCCATCATGTTGGCGTTCATGCCGAGGACGCCTCTGGGCATGGTGTCTCGTGCGTAGGCAATTTCCAGTTCTGTGCCTTCCAGAACCATCGCGCGTGCCCACTCTTGCATATCTGTTTGCCACAGCTGGGGGTTTTCTAGTTTGATCTGGTTGATTACATCAATGCCGAAGTTAACGTGCATGGATTCATCGCGCAGTATGTATTGGAACTGCTCTGAGGTACCGGTCATTTTGTTGCGACGGCCCATAGACAGAATTTGAGTAAATCCACAGTAGAAGAAGATGCCTTCTAATACACAGTAGTAGGCGATCAGGTTCTTCAGTAACGCTTTGTCTGTTTCTAACGTTCCGGTGTTGAAGGTTGGATCGTTTATTTCTTGGGTGTATTTCAATGCCCAAGACGCTTTCTTAGCGACAGCAGGCACTTCGTGATACATGTTAAAGATTTCGCCTTCATCCATGCCCAACGACTCAATACAGTATTGATACGCATGGGTATGGATTGCTTCTTCAAAAGCCTGTCGTAGCAAATACTGGCGGCACTCTGGGTTAGTAATTAGACGATAAATTGCCAGCACTAGATTATTTGCAACCAGTGAATCAGCGGTGGAAAAGAATCCGAGGCTGCGTTTTACGATTGTTCGCTCGTCGTCACTGAGCCCGTCTTCGGATTTCCACAACGCAATGTCTGCGGTCATATTTACTTCTTGGGGCATCCAGTGGTTGGCACAACCATCGAGGTACTTTTGCCATGCCCACTCGTATTTAAAGGGCACGAGCTGATTCAGGTCCGCCCGGCAGTTGATCATAGCTTTTTGATCAACGGTGACACGCTCACGGCTTTCGTTGCCTGCAAACTCAGCGGATACTGCTACTGGCGCTTCAGGTGCGGGCTCGCTAGCGACTACCGTGGGTGTTACCACCGGGGCTGGTTCCACGGATTCCATAACTTGGGGTGCCTCCGGCGCAACAGGCGTTGCTACTTGAGGTGGTGTAGCCGGTTGCTCGGACTTGTTGAGTGTTTGCAGTGCCGCGTCATTAACGACGGCGGCTTCTTCTGCATTGTTTTCGTAATCATCCCAACTCAGCATGATTTAACTCCTAAACGATATTACTGGCATGCTTCACAATCTGGATCATCCAGAGAGCAAGCCATGGGTACTGGTGCTGCGTCGCCGAGCTCCAGATCTGCACCGCTTACCGGTTCAACTGCCGGTGGTGTAGGTTCTGGCGCAGCTGCTTCGGCGGCGACACTGGGTGTTGTGGTTTGTGAGGAAACCGCATTTAGCGTGCCGCGGTCCAGTGTGGATTTCTCCGTGCTGGTAGCGCTTAAGGCACGCAAGTAATAGGTTGTTTTCAGGCCGCGTAACCACGCCATACGATAGGTGATGTCGAGTTTTTTGCCCGATGCACCGGCAATGTACAGGTTTAGTGACTGCGCCTGATCAATCCATTTTTGCCGTCGGCTGGCTGCGTCTACGAGCCAGCGGGGTTCGACTTCGAATGCGGTCGCATATTTTTGCTTCAGCTCTTGAGGGATTCGCTCAATGGCTTGCATGCTGCCGTCGTAGTACTTCAAGTCGTTAACCATGACCTTGTCCCATAACCCGAGGCTCTTTAAATCACGCACCATGTAGGGGTTCACCACGGTGAATTCACCCGACAGGTTCGATTTGACGTAGAGATTCTGGTACGTCGGTTCAATGGACTGGGATACTCCTGTGATATTGGCAATGGTCGCTGTTGGTGCGATCGCCATGACGTTGGAATTACGCATACCGTTGATCTGCACTTTGCTGCGCAACGCACTCCAATCTAATTTGCTGGATAAATCGACCTCTAGGAAGCCTTCGCCACGTTCTGCTTGCAGCAATTTCAGCGAGTCGATGGGCAAAATGCCGCGACTCCACAACGAACCTGCAAAGCTCGCATAAGCTCCACGCTCTTTGGCGAGGTTGCTTGAGGCGTCAATGGCGTAATAACTGATCGCCTCCATAGAAGTATCCGCAAATTCTACTGCGGCGTCAGAACCATAAGCTAAACCTAGCTTGTACAAGGCATCTTGGAAGCCCATGAGGCCCAAGCCCACAGGTCGGTGGCGCATGTTTGATGTACGCGCCTGATCAACCGAGTAATAGTTAATGTCGATGACATTATCGAGCATGCGTACGGCAGTACGCGTGGTCTGTTCTAATTTGTTGAGATTCAGCTCGCCGTTCTCGATGTGCTGTACTAGGTTGATTGAACCCAGATTACATACAGCAATTTCGTCAGCGGACGTATTCAGAGTGATCTCAGTACACAGGTTTGACGAGTGCACTACACCGGTATGTTGTTGTGGCGAACGCACGTTGCAGGTGTCTTTAAAGGTAATCCACGGATGCCCTGTCTCAAACAGCATAGACAACATCTTGCGCCATAGGTCGGCCGCTTTGATGCGCTTAAATAGCTTCAGTTGACCGTTACGTGTTTGCTCTTCGTACGCCAAGTAGCGTTGCTCAAAGGCTTTGCCATAAAGGTCATGCAAATCTGGTGCGTCAGCGGGCGACAGTAATGTCCATTCCCCATCTTCAGTAACCCGTTTCATGAATAGATCCGGGATCCAGTTTGCAGTGTTCATGTCGTGGGTGCGGCGACGGTCATCGCCGGTATTTTTACGCAGCTCTAGGAATTCTTCGATATCCAAGTGCCAAGACTCTAGATAGGCGCAAACTGCGCCCTTGCGCTTACCACCCTGATTGACCGCAACGGCGGTATCGTTGACAACCTTAAGGAAGGGCACGACACCCTGAGACTTACCATTGGTGCCCTTAATGTAAGTACCCAGTGCGCGCACTGGCGTCCAGTCATTACCCAAGCCACCGGCCCACTTGGACAACATGGCGTTGTCTTGGATTGCACCATAAATGCCATGTAGGTCGTCTGGTACTGTAGTTAAGAAGCATGAAGACAATTGCGGCCGCAACGTACCGGCGTTGAATAACGTTGGTGTTGAGCTCATATAGTCGAATGAACTGAGTAGATTGTAGAACTCTATAGCGCGCGCGCAGGGGTCGTCTTCTTCTGCTGCCAGCCCCATAGCTACTCGCATAAAGAACACCTGCGGCAGTTCAATGCGGACATCGTTGGAGTGGATGAAGTAACGGTCGTATAACGTTTGCAGACCCAAATAGGTAAATAGATGGTCTCGCTCGGGCAGCAGCGCTGCGCCCAGACGATCTAAATCGAAGTCGGCAAGGTGTGGCGCCAATAACTCCAGCTCAATACCCCGGGCAATAAATTGCTTCAATGCTTGGGGGTAAACTGTTGTCATTTGCCCTTGGGTAGCGCTTTGTTGAGCGCCACTGCCGTCCACGTTGAGGAACGTCAGTGCTTCAGTGCGCAGTTCGTCTAATAACAGTCTGGCACTTACGTAGGTATAGTTTGGCTCTTCTTCAACTAAGGTTCGTGCCGTAATCAACACGGAGGTAGCAACATCTGCAGCGGAGATACCGTCGTACATGTTGTTCAAAGAATCACCAATGATGCGCTCTGCATCAACGTCGCTTAAACCTTCACATGCTTCAGTAACAATAGTGCGGATCCGGGCCACATCTAAAGGTGCTGTACTGCCATCGTTGAGGACCACGGATATGCCAGCAAATTTTTCATCTGTGGGCATCGCTTGTGCCACAGGTCCACGCTCTTGGGCTCGTTGTTCTCTATATAAGACGTAAGAACGCGCTACTTTGTGTTCGCCCGAGCGCATTAACGCCAGTTCTACTTGATCCTGAATCTCTTCTATATGCAGGGTGCCACCAGACGGCAAGCGTCGCTTGAACGTGTTGGTCATTTGATCGGCAAGGTTCACAACCAGTTCGCGTATACGCGGCGACGCAGCGGCAGTGCCGCCTTCTACCGCTAAGAACGCCTTGGTCATGGCGACCGCGATTTTATCTTGGGTATAAGGAACCACCGTGCCATTGCGTTTGATGATTTTAAGTTGCCCTGGCGCGGTCGCTGTCAGTGATGGCGACAGCGGTGGGGCTTCTGCTTGTTGATTCTGAGCGGTGGGTTGGGGTGTTAGGCCGGTCTGCGTTTCCATTTGCATCGGTATAAATTCTCTCTCTTAAGTGCTTGCGGTATTTGACCGTTCACACACTCCCTAGTTTTAGTTGTTTAATTTCGGTTATGTTCGCTTGTTCGCTTGTTCGCTTGTTCGCTTGTTCGCTTGTTCGCTTGTTCGCTTGTTCGTGGCAGGTACGTGCTTTCGGCGCCACTGCAGAGCTACATTAATTTGACTCAGTCAAAGTTTTAAACCCCTACATATAGGGTTTCTGAAAGTCAGACCCACAAGATAATGGGTTAACAAATCCTTTGCAAGAAAAAGTCTGTGGATAACCTGTTTACAGCTTTGGGTAAGTTTGTGACTAAGGTATGAGCAAGTAGAAAAACTGCCAGAACGCTGTTTTTTGTCCCTTTTCTCGCGGTTTTTTGCGTTCTGAAACAGCTTTAGACCCGTTGCAGACAATCCTTTAGCATTAACGATACGACTCACCGGTGTTGACTAAAGGGGACAATTTTTTGAATTACATCATGGCTCTTGATCAGGGTACCTCTAGCAGTCGCGCAATTATTTATAACGCTACTGGTGAGGTCGTGACAGTCGCCCAAACGGACATTGACCTGTTTTTCCCGGCCGATGGCTGGGTAGAACAAGACCCTGAGCAGCTTTGGCAGTCCATACTCACCGTAGGTCGGCAAGCTATTGCGCAGTCAGGGCTGGCCGCCGATGCAATCAAAGCGATTGGCATTACCAATCAACGTGAAACAACTCTGCTATGGGAGCGTGCGACCGGTAACTGTGTCCATAATGCCTTGGTATGGCAGGATCGGCGGACTGCAGCCCTGTGCCAACAGATGGCTACGGACACTCTCGCCGACGGTAAACCGTTAGCCGAGTCGATTAGCGATATTACCGGCCTCATTATCGACCCCTATTTTTCCAGTACGAAACTGGGCTGGTTGCTCGATAACGTTGCCGGTGCTCGTGAAGCGGCCCGTGGTGGGCGACTGTGTTTTGGCACGGTAGATAGTTTCTTGCTTTGGAAATTCAGCAAAGGTCAGCGTCATTTAACCGACGCGACTAATGCGAGTCGAACTCAGTTGTTTGATATCAATGCTCAGGTTTGGAGCGAAGAACTGCTGGCTTACTTTGATATCCCTCAGGCGATCCTGCCCGAGGTTATGGACAGTGCCGGGCATTTTGCGGTGGCCGATCCGGAATGGTTCGGAGCGCCAATCCCGATAACAGGTGTAGCGGGCGATCAGCAAGCCGCGTTAATCGGCCAAGCCTGCTTTAGCGCGGGAATGTCCAAGAGCACCTACGGTACAGGTTGTTTTGCCATGACTAATACCGGTGCAGAGCGGCCTCACTCGAAGCGGCGCCTACTGACGACCGTTGCTTATCGCATTGCTGGGCAAACCTGTTACGCGCTGGAGGGCAGTATTTTTGTCGCTGGTGTAGCGATTAAGTGGCTGCGCGACCAACTCAGTTTGATTGACAATGTGGCTGAAACCCAGGCTGCTTTTGAGCGCTGTCAGGGCGACAGCAATGGCGTTGTTGTGGTGCCAGCGTTTACTGGCTTGGGTGCCCCGCATTGGCAACCAGATGTGCGTGGATTGATTACCGGCTTAACCCTCGACAGCAGCCGTGATCATGTCATCACGGCCACATTACAAAGTGTGGTGTTGCAAACAGCCGAATTACTGCGGGCCATGGCTGGTGACGGTGCTGTGGTCAAAACGCTGCGAGTAGATGGCGGCATGGTGGTCAATGACGCTCTGTGTCAATTTCTGGCCGATATTTTAGATGTTCAGGTACAACGCCCGCAGGATGTTGAGACCACGGCGAAGGGTGCGGCGGTATTGGCGGCCTTAGGCAGCGGCCAACTCGCAGATCTCCAAGACGCTGCCAGTGCTTGGCAACTGGATCAAACCTTTACCGCCATGATGCCCCAGGAGCGACGGCAGCAGTTGTTGGACAACTATGCCCGAGCGGTGACGCAAGCCTTATCAGGCTAGGATAGTGTTGGGGTGGCGCCGTTGTGACCCAGCAGGAGAAACTCGACCAAGGCTTTTTGGCTGTGCAGGCGGTTGCCGGCTTCTTGCCATACAACCGAGCGTGGATCATCGAGCAAGGTGGAACTGATTTCCTCACCCCGGTGCGCGGGCAGGCAGTGCATAAATAGGACATCGGACTTGGCCTGATCCAGCAGCGCCTCGTTCACCTGATAAGGTTCGAATATTTCTCTGCGCTGGGCTTCCTGACCTTCGTGCCCCATCGAAGACCATACATCGGTAACCACCAGATCGGCATCAGCCACCGCTTCGCTAGCGGTCTCCACTCGCTGTGCATTGTGGCCGTTGGCGAGAATGTCGGCGTTAGGCTGATGCGCGTCCGGGCAGGCTATACGCAGTTCAAAGTCCCATTGGGTGGATGCGTTAATGTAGGAGTGGCACATATTATAACCGTCGCCAAGGAATGCGACGCGCTTACCCTTTATCGAGCCGCGTAGTTCTTCGAAGGTCTGTACATCGGCTAGCAGTTGGCATGGATGCAGGAGTGAACTCATGGCGTTAATGACAGGGATGCTGGCGTAGTCGGCCAGAGTTTGCATATCGCTTTGCTCGAGGGTTCGGATCATGACGATGTCGACCATTTCCGACAGCACCCGAGCAAGGTCTTCTATCGGCTCGCCGCGGCCCATCTGGCTGTCCTTGGTGCTCAAGAAAACAGCATGCGCGCCCAGTTGTGCCAAGCCTGCTTCGAACGCTAAGCGCGTACGTGTGCTACTCAGTTGCATAATAACGGCGGCTGTGCGGCCGACTAGCGGTTGATAAACGTCACCGCGCGCGTGCATTTCGCGGAACGTCTTAGCGCGCTCAATGAGGCTGCCCAGTTCGGCTTTGGAAAAGTCCAATAACGATAAAAAATCCCGCTTTGACATAGTCACAGGTGCTCGAGTTAGGAATGGGGAATTCAGCGGTTTAGCAGCGTGGCGAGTTTACTCACCAATTCGTCGGCTTCTTCATTGCTTAAGTTAAGAGGTGGCAGCAGGCGCACAATATTGCCTTGGGTGACATTGATCAGAAGTCCATCGTTTAGTGCGTCGCTGACCAGCGAGGGCACTTCATCATTAAGCTCGACGGCAATCATCATGCCTAGGCCGCGAACCTCTGTTACCGAATTATTGCCAGCTAAGGCCGTTCTAAGACCATCAACAACGCGCTGACCTTGGATTTTGGCCTGGCTGCAGATGTTTTCTTCTTCGATGACGTCCAGCACTGCATGAGCAGCCGCGCAAGCCAGTGGATTGCCACCAAAGGTAGAGCCGTGATTGCCGGGCACAAAAAGTTTTGCCGCCTCACCCCGGGCCAGACATACGCCAATCGGTACGCCATTACCCAGGCCTTTGGCAGTGGTCACAATATCCGGTAGGCAGTCACTGTGTTGATAAGCAAAGTATTCACCGGTTCTAGCATTGCCCGTTTGTACTTCGTCCAGCATCAACAGCCAGCCTTGTTGATCGCAAATTTTACGTAGCGCCGGCAGGTAACCACTATCGGGAATATATATGCCGCCTTCGCCGAGAATGGGCTCGACTAAAACCGCCACCACGCCAGCATTATTGTCAGCAATAGCTTGTATCGCATCGATGTCGTTGAACGGGGCACGAACAAAGCCACCTAGCAGGGGCTCAAAGCCCGCATGCACTTTGCGGTTGCCAGTGGCCGTTAGCGTAGCCATGGTGCGCCCATGGAAGCTGCCCTCTACCACCACTACCGACGGCGTGTGGTTGCCTGCTCGATTACCTTTTAAGCGTGCCAGCTTGATCGCGGCTTCGTTAGCTTCCGCACCAGAATTACAAAAGAAAGCGTTATCCATACCGGACAGTGCGCACAGGCGTTGTGCCAGTCGAGTCTGGTGTGGAATATCGTACAGATTAGACGTATGCAGTAAGGTCTGCCCTTGCTCACTCAGTGCCTGGGCTACTTTTGGATGGGCGTGGCCAAGACCGCATACGGCGATGCCGGTTAGGGCGTCCAGATATTGATTGCCCTTATCATCTTGCAGGTAAGCGCCGTTGCCTTTGACGAAGGAAACAGGAAGACGCCCATAGGTGTTCATTACGTTGCTCATGGCCATATGCAAGATGTGCGATTTGCGCGGGTCTTAAAATGACAACAGGCCGCATAAGCCGCCTGTCCAAGGGCGAAACACTACTAAAGCATGCGCTAATCTTCAAGTGACGATAAGCGCTGCTTAATTGCTCAAAGCCCTGGCTAAACGCTCTAGCCCCTGATTCAGCATGGCGTCAGGACAGGCAAAGTTAAAGCGTATGTAGTCTGGATGTCCAAATTGGGCGCCATCGGAAATGCCTAAACCGTGGGATTCGAAATGGGCTTCAACATCGTTTAATCCCAGATCAGCGATGTTGATCCATGCCAGATAAGTTGCTTCGACCTTGGTCATCCGAGTCCCCGCTACCGTGGCTAAGTTCTCAGCATTAGCACGCAGTTGTCCCAATAATTGATTCAACCAATCGCTTCGATCATTGAAGGCGGCCTCTGAAGCGACCAAATTCAATGGGCCGATGCCCGGTACCAAGCCCGCTTCTTGGGCTTGAAACTGTGCTCGCAGGTCGGCGTCGGGTATTACTGCAGCCGCGCAACCCAAACCTGGGATATTGTAGGTTTTCGTCGCGGCAAACAGACTGATGGTGCGGTGAGCGATATCCGGTAGCCATTGGGCGACCGGGAGATGCTGAGAATCCTCAGCTAAAACTATATTGCAGTGGATTTCGTCGCTGACCAGGATCAGGTCATTGCGCTCGATAAAATCAGCCAAGGCCTGCAGTTCGGCAAGGCTATAGGCGCGACCGGTGGGGTTCTGTGGGTTCGCAATCGACACCATTTTGACCCCGTCAACCAGCGTTTGCATATGTTCAAGATCCATTTGCCAACGCCCTTGGTCTAGTGCTAGTGGTACCCTCACATCTTGGCGCTGTACGTTGTCGGCGATCTCTAGAAATGGGTAGTAGACAGGCGTGGGAATCATCACTTTTTCTTCGAGCCCGAGACAACGGGCGGCCATATTCATTCCCGGCACAACCCCAGGAAGCCATACCACCCACTCTTCCGGGATCGACCACTGGTAATGGTGCTGTAGCCATCCCTGAAAGGCCTCCGTTAGGGTGGCCGGCGGTTTGGTATAGCCGATGATTGGATGGTCTAATCGAGCATACAAAGCATCGCGGATAAAAGCGGGCGCGGCAAAATCCATATCGGCTATCCAGAAAGGCAGAATGTCACGTCCAGCGTATTTGTCCCACTTGGTGCTGTGGCTGTTGCGACGATCAATCAGTTGGTCAAAGTCGTTCATGGTCTATTGGCGTCAACGTGGTGATGGCAGATAATAGTCCGCTAGCGCTTGTCATGACTATGACCGACTGCAACGACAGGGTAGAATTTTACCGGTCCAAGGCAGTGATCACGCCAGAACAGTAAAGGAACTACTCATGTCTGAAGAAGTCATCGATACCATCAAACAGCAGATTTCCGAAAACCCGATTATTTTGTATATGAAGGGTTCACCCCAGGCACCACAGTGCGGGTTCTCAGCGCAAACTGTGCAATGCATGGTAGCTTGCGGGCAACGTTTTGCTTATGTCGATATCCTTAGCAATCCTGATATACGCGCGGCGATGCCCGGCTATGCTGAATGGCCAACGTTTCCGCAGCTATGGGTTGAAGGCGAACTTGTCGGCGGATGTGACATCGTCACAGAGATGTTCGAGTCCGGTGAGCTTGAAACATTGCTTACGGATACGACAGCGAAGCACGAAGCGCCGGAGTAGGCCTCTGCAGGCCCGGGGCCTTCGGGTCCCGGGGAGAAGTCGCGCCAAGAATGGCTGGCAAACTTGTATATGCGCGACGGATCAGTCGATTGCGCTTGCTGAATCCAGCCAAGCAGTCTGAAAATCCCAGGTGTTGACGATGTGACAGAACAGTTCGGCGGTTCTGTCCGCGTCGTATGCGGCACCATGAGCCCGCGCCTCACTAAAATCGATATCGGCGCGCCGGCAAGCTTCGCGTAGCACGGTATGACCGTACGCTAATGCCCCCAAAGTAGCGGTGTCCAATGCAGTAAATGGATGAAAGGGATTGCGCTTTATCGAGCAGCGCGCGCACGCGGTATTTAAAAAGCCCTGATCAAATGAGGCATTATGGGCCACGATAATGGCTCGGTGGCAGCCGTGCAGTTTCATCTCTGTGCGGACCAATGAAAAAAATTCTTTCAACACTGTGGTTTCGTCTAACGCGTTGCGGTCGGGATCGTCGAGTTCGATGCCCGTAACCTTGAGGCTCGCCGGCTCCACTAACAGGCCGGCCACGGGCTCTACGTTCCAGCTTTCTTGGCCTTTGATCAGCAGTTGATCGTTCTGCATATGCAAAAAGCTGCATGCCAGTTCAAGAATCGGATTGGTTTGGTGGTCGAAACCACCGGTTTCCAGGTCCAAAACGACTGGTAGATAGCCACGAAAACGTTGGGAAAGATCCATGGCTAAATACTAACAGGATCCCAGCGCCTAGGGAGACTTGATAAGACAACAGCGTTTGGGTGCATAGCGCCGGCTTGCATAACCCGAAGCATCGCATAAGATGGCGCCCGAATTTTGAGGGTGCGCGTGTGGCAGAAAAAAACAAGATCGTTTTGGCTTACTCCGGAGGCTTAGACACTTCGGTGATTTGTCGTTGGTTACAAGAAACCTACGCTGCGGAGGTGATTACTTTTACCGCGGATATCGGGCAAGGGGAGGAGGTAGAACCTGCGCGCGAGAAAGCTAAGGCCATGGGGGTCGAAAAAATTTACATCGAGGACCTCACTGAGGACTTTGTTGCGAATTATGTGTACCCGATGTTCCGTGCTAACACGGTGTACGAGGGCGAGTATCTTCTGGGTACAAGTATTGCGCGTCCGTTAATCACCCGCCGCTTGGTGGAGATTGCCCGTGAAAATGGAGCCTATGCGGTATCTCATGGGTCTACTGGTAAGGGTAATGACCAAGTGCGGTATGAGCTTGGGGCCTACGCCTTGGATCCGGACATTAAGGTTATTGCACCCTGGCGTGAGTGGGACTTGAATTCCCGTGAGGCGTTAATGGACTTCTGTGAAAAACATCAGATCCCGGTTGACTATAAACGTGGCGACAAATCCCCTTACTCTATGGATGCCAATTTATTGCACATTTCATACGAGGGTGGTGGTCTCGAGGACCCGGCAAAGGAAGCTGACGCGGGTATGTGGCGTTGGACTGTCGCGCCTGAGGATGCGCCAGATGAGCCAGGCATCATTGAATTAACGTATAAAAACGGTGACCCCATTGCGTTGAATGGCAATCCACTAAGTCCTGGGGCAATGTTGCGTGAGCTGAATCGATTGGGCGGTATTCATGGTATCGGGCGTTCAGACATTGTTGAAAATCGTTTTGTCGGGATGAAGTCTCGCGGCTGTTACGAAACCCCTGGTGGTACGATCTTGTTGCGTGGACACCGAGCCATGGAATCCATTACTTTGGATCGCGAAGTCGGGCATCTGAAAGATGAACTGATGCCCAGATACGCCAAGCTGATTTATAACGGCTATTGGTGGGCGCCTGAGCGCAAGGTGCTGCAGGCTCTCATCGACGAGTCCCAGACCGTAGTCAACGGCCACGTTACTCTGAAGCTGTATAAAGGTTCGGTCAGTGTATTAGCAAGACGTTCTGACGACAGCTTGTACGATGCCGATGTGGTGACCTTTGAAGACGACCAAGGCGCTTACGATCAGCGGGATGCCGGTGGATTTATTAAGTTGAACGCGCTGCGCCTGCGGCTCGGCGCCAAGCGTGGGCGTGATTATTCCTAAGTGCGCCTGATCTCTGCGTATCGCGAGGAGATAGGCCATGATTGATGCAAAACTGCCAATAGGTGTCTTCGATTCCGGTATGGGCGGGCTTACTGTACTGCGTGCCTTGCAGGCTGCCATGCCCGGTGAATCCTTCATTTACCTTGGTGACAGTGCGCGCCTTCCCTACGGCAATAAAACTCCAGAGACAGTGCAGGAGTATGCGCTGCAGGCATCTGCGGCCTTAGTTGAGCGCGGTATCAAGGCCTTAGTGATTGCCTGCAATACCGCCTCTGCAGCAGCGCTGCCGCTGTTAGCTAAGGCATACGCGCCCTTGCCAGTATTTGGTGTTATTGAACCCGGTGCCCAGGCTGCAGCAAGTGCCGCCGCTGACGCTGAGGTGTTGGTGCTGGCGACTGAAGGCACGGTTATGGATGGTACTTATCAACGTGCGCTGCTGGCAGCCAACCCCGATCTCAGTGTCTATGCCAGAGCCTGTCCCCTCTGGGTGACTTTGGCGGAGCAGGGCTATGCCGAAGATTCACAAGAGTCTGGGATGGTGGCTGATGCTGTGCTCAGCCATGCATTGCGGGGATTTCGGCATCGGCGGCTGGTCTTGTTATTGGGTTGCACCCACTTCCCGGTATTCCGGCATAAGTTGGCCGCTCTGTTAGGCGACGCTGCAGTCATTGTGGACTCGGCGCAAACCACTGCTCTGCAGGTTGCAGAAGCGCTTAAGTCCGATAATGCCGGGGCTTCAGGTGACGTAACGTTTCTGGCAACCGACGGTGCTGAGCGGTTTCGTCGGGTGGGTGCTTATTTCCTAGGCAAACCGATTGGTGCCGTTGAGTTGGTGAAGATTTAACCCCTAGGTTGATACTTTGTCTTTGAACTCGCACAAGTCCTCGATCACGCAGGCGCCGCAGCGGGGAGTGCGCGCTACGCAAATATAACGGCCGTGCAAAATCAGCCAATGATGCACGTTGACCTTAAATTCGTCCGGTACAACCTTCAGCAGTTTTTCCTCGACTTGGCGCACATTTTTGCCAGGCGCCAGCTTGGTGCGGTTAGAGACGCGAAAAATATGCGTGTCTACCGCAATCGTCGGATGGCCGAAGGCAGTATTAAGCACAACGTTCGCGGTTTTGCGTCCAACCCCAGGCAGCGCCTCTAACAAGGTTCTATCTTCTGGGACTTTACTGTCGTGTTCGTCGATTAAGATTCGGCAGGTCTTGATGACATTTTCGGCCTTGGTATTAAACAGCCCGATGGTTTTAATGTGTTCTTTTAGGTCGCGTAATCCCAGAGCGTAGATGGCTGCTGGCGTATTGGCTTTGGCAAATAGAGGGCCGGTGGCCTTATTCACGCTGACGTCGGTGGCCTGGGCAGAGAGCATGACAGCGATCAACAATTCGAACTCGGAGTTGTATTGCAACTCTGTAGTGGGCTGCGGATTTTCGGCTTGCAGCCGGCTCAGCATGGTGTGGCGTTTTTCTTTGTTCATCCGTTAGTCCTATGACTGTGCATTGGCCCGGGGTTAAAAGCTTGCCCCGGGCTGTCGTAAAAATATCTCTTCTGCTGGCGTTGAAGACCGCCCTAAAGCTGCGTTGCGGTGGGGAAATCGGCCAAATTTATTGATCACATCAAAATGTCGTTGCGCTGATCGTAGATTGCCGGTTTCTGCTATCGTTGCAAACAATTTAACACTGTTGCGTTGCTGCTCTAATGACTCCGCGTGCATAAACGGCATGTATAAAAATGCCCTTTTGATCGGCGGCAACGCTTGGTCCAGCCCCAGTTTAATGGTGTTCTCAGCAAGTTTTAGGGCAATGTTGTCCGATGCATAGGCACTGGCCTGATTGCGGAATAAATTCCGCGAAAATTGATCGAGCACAATAATTTCCGCCAGCCGACCGTCCACATCACTGCGCCAATGGGCTAAACCACCGCTGCTGGCGGTGCGGTGTGTGGCGCCGAAACGCTGGCGTAGCTTTGTATCGAAGGCTAAATTTTTGCGCCACCACTGGGCTTGCGAGATTTCTTCAAACCAGAATGTTAGAACCTGTTGGGGCTGGATCATTTTTCGTAATCAATGGTCTTTGCAGGAACAGCGTTGAGATCACGGGCCGGGGGTGTAAGGAATTTAGCCAAGCCCTGCACCAAGGCAAAGAGTAGGCCAGCGAGCAAGAAAGCACCGGGTGGGAAAAGAGCCAACGGCAGGGGCGCGGTACTCGTTAAATCGATCACCCAACTGCTTGCGGCGGGGCCGAACAGTAAGTCCATTTCGCGCAATAACGTGCCATAGCCCAAAATTTCGCGAACGCCGCCCAATATCAGCAAAGCGATAGCAAAACCCACCGCGGTACCCAGAGCGTCGAGAACTGCAGCGCCGACAGGTTGGCGACTGGCAAACGCTTCGGCACGTCCTAGGATCATGCAATTGGTAACAATGATTTGTACAAACAACGCTATACGCAGATACAGGGTAAATGCGAACGCCTCTAAAACCATCACTGTGATTGTGGTGAAGGTGGCAATGATCAGCACAAAACAGGGCAATCTCGCTACGTCAGGTATACGGTGACGCAACAGTGAGATGGTTATATTTGATCCCAATAAGACAAAGCCGCTGGCCAGCGCTAAGCCGAGCGCGTTAACTACGCTATTGCTCACGGCCAATAGCGGGCATAGGCCCAGCAATTGTGCCCAGGCGGGATTATTTTCCAGCACGCCGCGATTGAACGTATTCATTGCGCATGCTCCTTGGTGGGTGACAGCTGATCACTACAAAACTGGGTCTGGGCGTCGCTATCCATATATTGGGCAAGGGAATCGGCGACACGCTTTAAAGCATTGTGGGTGATTGTTGCGCCGCTCAGTGTGTCAGCCGTCTGCCACTCTGTAAGGGTCCAGTTGTCTCGGTCGGGTAAGTAGTCGCTTCGCTCATGGTCGATAAAGTCACCGATACCTGGAGTTTCGAGATGGTTTAGAACCCTGAGTTTAATAACGCTTGGTAGATCGCCTTCGAAGGTTTGCCAGTAGGCTAAGAATTCGATGGGACCGGCATAACCGTTCTCGCTGAGTCGAAGCAGCCACCAATCGGTGCAGGCGCTGAGCGTATCTCCGCGCCAGGATTCTAGTGTTTTAAGTTCAATGCGTTGTTCGGGCAGCAGTAAACTGTTCATCAACGCCCGCGCTTGCTCCTGACGTTGAGTCTCTATACGCGGCGCGGTGATTCCATTAACCCATACCAGAGCGGTGCCGCAAAAACCTGCGATGAGCACCAGACTGACGAGGCTGCGCCAGTTCAGCGCGGGGCTAGTCATGGGCGCTCCGTGGCGGCCGCTGGTGTATTCGATTCAGCAGTGGAGTAGTGCAATTGGCCAATAAAATCGCAAAGGCAATGCCGTCTGGAAGGCTGGCGCCGGTGCGGATAATGAACAAGATAGCGCCGATCAAACAGCCAAATAGAATTTGATGTCGAGGGTTTGCAGGGTGCGTAACCGGGTCAGTGGCAAAGAAGAATGCGGCAGCGACGGTGCCGCCAGCAGTCCAGTGGAACCATGGAGACCCGAGACTTTGGGATGATCCTTGGTCGTAGGTCGCCGCGGCGAGCACGCCAACGGTCAACAACACCGCGGTGGGTATACGCCAGCTTATGATGCGTCGAAACAGCAGCCATAGACCACCACAAAAAAACAGGCCGGCCGTGATAGTGGCTTGGTGCTGGGCAACGGCAACGCCGGGCATGAACTCAGCTACAGTGGTGCCGCCGCGATAACGAAAATCGCTCAGTAGAGTAGCTCCGCTGAGGCTGTCGACGCCGACGGTTGGATAACTCGCCAGCAGTGCCGGAAACGACAACAAAATCACTGCGTAGCCGACCATCGCCGGATTGAATACGTTCTGTCCCAAGCCCCCGTAGGCATGTTTTGCGAGGCCAATGGCGGCTAGGGCGGCCACGGCCAATACGCTAATTGGTAAGTCCGGTGGCAAACAAACTGCGATCAACCAGGCCGTTAACAGTGTGCTGCCATCGCCTAGATGGCGATTAAGTTCTCTCGGTAACTGCGCAGGTCGTTGCAGCAGCACTATGCCGACTTCGATGAGCGCACAGAAAATGCTCAAAACTATGCCATTGAGCAATACGCCAATGCCGAGGAAGTAAGCCTGAGCGATCAGCCCGGGAACTAATGCCGCCAGAACGGTATACATGATCGTAGACGTGCGGTTGCCGGCCATCTTTCTCACCCGCTTGGCTTTTGCTGTCTTTGTCCGTCGTCGAGTTGAGCCCGGACCCCTCGACGCCGTTGCAGTCGCTGGGCGCGACGCTGTTGAGCGGACTGGCTGCGCTGCAAAGCGCGCTCCTGGTGATCGATATAGCGCTGTTTAATGGCGACTTTGTGATCGTGATTCTGTCGCTCGTAAGCATCGATGCGTTTCGCCTGAGTAAATATCTCAGCCAAATTGATATTACTCGGGCACACGCGGTCACAAAGTCCGCATTCGATACAGCTCTGCAGTCCAAGGTCGGCTGCCGCAGACCATGCCGCGCCTTGGGCAAGCTTAAATAATTGGTCGGGTACTAAGCCGCGCGGGCAGACGTCTATGCATTGGGCGCAATTGATGCAGCCGCGGCTACCAGCGGCCAGTTCCGCTGCTTGGGGCGCTGGCGCTTCATGCACACTCACTAGACTGATGCAATCCACAGGACAAGCAGGAATGCATAGCTCGCAGCCTGTGCAATCCTGAGCAATGACGGTATGCATGAAACCGTTAGCGCCGACGATTGCATCTACCGGGCAGGGCGGTAAACACAGCGCGCAGCCAATACATTTAGTCTCATCGATAACAGCAACCACTGTCTCTGGTTGCGCGGTGGTGAACTGCTCAAGCGGCGCGTCTTGACCCATAAGATCGCGTAGTTGGGTGACCAGTTCTGGCCCGCCCGGGGGACACAGGTTGATGGCGGCACCGCTGGCTACAGCCTCGGCATAGGGCATGCAGCCAGGATAGCCACACTGCGCACACTGGGTTTGCGGCAGCAGTGCATCAATTTCGTTGGGTAAGCTGTGCTCGTCATGGGGCAGTCGCCGGCGCAAAGAGGCGACGGCCAGGGCGAGCGCCAGCAAGGTAATGACCAATAGTGTTGGGGTTAGCGCGCCAGCAACTATCATACGATCAGGCCCTGGAATCCCATGAAGGCAAGACTCATTAGGCCCGCGCTAATTAACGCGATTGGGGTGCCTTTGAAGGCATCGGGCAAATTTGACTGTTGCAGTTGCTCGCGCATGGCGCCAAATAAAACCATGACCAGGGTAAAGCCTGCGGCGGCTCCAATGGCGTAAAACAACGTTTGCAGCAGTGACAAGTCTTGGCCTATCGCTAATAAACTGACCCCGAGCACTGCACAATTACTGGTTATCAGCGGCAGGTATACTCCAAGCAGTTGTTGGAGCACTGGGGATGATGCGCGCAAGTACACTTGCACCAGTTGTACGAGTCCTGCGATGACCACGATAAATAGAATAATGCGCAGATATTCCAGACCGAGGGGCAGTAACACGCCGTTATATAGAATATGGGTGCTGACCGCGGCCAGACTCAATACGAATGTTGTGGCCAGACCGGTGGCAAAAGCGGTGTCATAGCTTTTAGTAATGCCCATAAAGGGACAGAGCCCAAGGAACTGCGCGAGCACGAAGTTGTTGACCAATAGGGCCCCGAGCAATATCAGACTTAAATCCGTCATGCTAGCTCTGGACCTATGTCACGGCGGCGATTTACTTCACCACCATGCCAGGGGTTGCCCCGCTGTCCGGTGATAATAGGAAAATATCAGCGTCGCCCGGCCCAGCGGCCAGCACCATGCCTTCGGAGACGCCAAAACGCATTTTGCGCGGCGCTAGGTTGGCGACCACTACGGTCAAGCGGTCAACCAGATCATCCGGGGCGTAGGCGGCCTTGATTCCTGAAAACACTTGGCGCTGGTGGTCGCCGACGTCGAGAACCAGACGCAATAATTTGTCGGCACCGTCTACGGGTTCGGCGCTAACAATTCTGGCCACACGTAACTCAATCTTATTGAAATCTTCGATACTGATGGGGGCGTCGGTTTTGCTTACTGTTGCTTGGGCTTGTTCTGGAGCTTGCGGCTCCGGAGCATCGACCAACTTTTCGACTTGTTTGACTTCCATCCGTTGCAGCATGGCTTTAAATGGATTGATGCGGTGGCTACCCAAATGCGTCGTTAGGTCTGCCCACTGAAAGGGCTCTACAGCAAGGAATTCCTCCGCGCGGCGCGCCGTATCGGGCAGTATCGGTTTGAGAAAAATCATTAGTGCTCGAAACATTTCCAGCGCTTGACTGCATACCGGCTGCACATCTGCCTTACGCTCAGCATCTTTGATCATATTCCAAGGTTCGTGGGCAGCAATATACTGATTCGCCAGATCCGCCAGCGCGGTAATTTCCCGCATAGCCTTGCCGAAATTGCCCCGCTCGAAATGCTCCGCAATGCTGTCTGCTGCATTAGTAAATTGTTGCATCAGCGACGGATCATGGAGTTCAGCGCTGAGTTCGCCATCGAAATGTTTGACCAAGAAGCCTGCGGTGCGGCTGGCAATGTTGATGACCTTGCCCACCAGATCGGCATTCACGCGCTGGACAAAGTCGTCCAGGTTAATGTCCAGATCATCTGCTGAATCACTGAGTTTGGTGGCGTAATAGTAACGCAGATATTCAGGGTTCAGATGTTCTAGATAGCGCTGCGCCAGAATGAAAGTGCCGCGTGATTTAGACATCTTCGTACCGTTAACGGTTACGAAGCCGTGGGCATGAATGCGGCTTGGGGTGCGAAATCCCGCACCGTCTAGTACCGCAGGCCAAAATAAGGCATGAAAATTCACGATGTCCTTGCCAATGAAGTGGTGCACCTCGGCGCTGCTGTCTTGCCCCCAGAAACTGTCGAAGTTCAGATCCTCGCGCTGGTCACAGAGATTTTGCAGACTCGCCATATAACCGATAGGCGCGTCCATCCACACATAAAAATACTTATCCTCGGTTCCGGGGATAGTAAAGCCGAAGTAAGGTGCGTCGCGGGAGATATCCCAGGGTCTTAACTCATCATCAAGCCATTCACTGAGTTTGTTGGCGATTTCTGGCTGTACGCTCCCAGATCGGGTCCACTCGCGTAGAAAATCTGTGTATTTGCCAAGGTCAAAGAAGTAGTGCTCGGACTCGCGCAGTTCTGGGGCGGTGCCCGAATAGATTGATTTTGGGTTGCCGAGTTCAGTGGCGTTGTAAGTCGCGCCGCAGCTCTCGCAGTTGTCACCGTACTGACCTTCGGCGTTGCATTTGGGGCAGTTGCCGATCACAAAACGATCGGCAAGGAATAGGCCTTTTTCTGCGTCATACAGCTGCTCAACGTTCTCCGTATAAATCAGCCCCTGTTCTTGCAGCCGCGAAAAAATCAGCTCGGAATAATGGCGGTTTTCCTCGGAGTGGGTGGTGTAATAGTTGTCGTACTCGACCAAAAACCCATTGAAGTCTGCCAAGTGTTCCTGACGTACCGCGTCCACGAGTTCGGTAGGAGTGATGCCCTCTTGCTCGGCCTTGATCATCGTCGCGGTGCCATGGGTGTCATCAGCACAGACATAAACGACCTCATGGCCCTGCATGCGCAGAAAACGCACCCAAATATCGGTTTGGATATGCTCAAGCATATGGCCGAGATGAATTGGGCCATTGGCATTTGGCAGGGCGCTGGTGACAAAAATTTGGCGTTGCATGAAGGTCCTAGCTGATCGAACGACTCAAGGGGCGGGAAGATTATAAGGTGGATTGTTGCAAGAGTGGTGGCAAAAGTGTGGTGGTCTTACGCGGATGTCGTATAGATAGTGCTAATGGAGTTGGACCGGGCCGCTTAGGGCTCGGCATCAGGGCAATCCATTGTTGTAAACAGGCAGTCCGTTCTATACCCGCCCCGCGAAGGGCACTACACTAGCGCGCTGACGATTAAGGGCACCGCAGATAAATGAAGGTCGAAGAGTTCACAGATCCCTACCTGGGCAAAACCTGGCAAGAATTGGGCGCGCGAATTTTGGCATCGGGCAATCGGATTTCGGTAACGCTAGGTTATCCGGCGCATGGTTTGCAGGCCCAATTACAGCAGCAACTCGCGGAGTTTTTGGGTGTTGCTGATGTTGATTTAGAACTGCGCTTTGCCGCAGATCATGGTCGCGCCTTTAATCAGGTCAAAAACATTGTGCTGGTAGCCAGCGGCAAGGGTGGTGTGGGCAAATCCACTACAGCGGTAAATTTGGCGTTAGCGTTGGACGCCGAAGGCGCAAAGGTTGGCCTGCTGGATGCCGATATCTATGGTCCCAGCCAAGGCATGATGCTGGGTGTTGAGGAAGGCCGGCGCCCCGACATCAAGGATGGCAAATTTTTTGAACCGATCCGTGCCCATGGTCTGAAAGCCATGTCCATGAGTTTTATGATCACCGACAAAACACCCATGGTCTGGCGCGGGCCTATGGCCAGTGGTGCGTTGCAACAGATCCTTGGTCAGACCCAATGGGGCGATCTGGATTACCTTATCGTAGACATGCCCCCGGGTACCGGTGATATTCAGCTGACGCTGTCGCAAAAGGCTCCGGTGGCTGGCGCGGTGATTGTTACGACCCCGCAAGATATTGCCTTGCTCGATGCAATGAAAGGGGTGGAGATGTTCGGCAAGGTGGATATTCCTGTGTTGGGCATTCTGGAAAATATGAGCGTGCATTGCTGTGAAAGTTGTGGCCACATCAGCCACCCCTTTGGCTCTGGTGGCGGCAGCAAGATTTCTGGCGAGCTCGGTGTGCCATTACTGGGGCAGTTGCCTTTGTCGATAGAGATCCGTCAGCAAGCGGATGGCGGTACCCCAACTGTTCGAGCTGCGCCAGAATCCGCTGCCAGCGAGTTATATCGCGACGCCGCAAGGCATTTGGCGGCGCGTTTATGGACGCGGGAACAAGCCGCGCCAACGATTCGCATGGTTGATGATTAATAGGCGCAAATCGCCGCTGCGGAAATACTGAATTCACTAGAGAGCAAACTATGACCATAAAGTCTGATCGCTGGATCATTGAACAAGCTGAAGCCGGGATGATCGACCCATTTGAACCTGGCCAGGTGCGTCACCAGGATGGCAAAAAAGTAATTTCCTACGGCACCTCTAGCTATGGTTATGACGTTCGCTGTGGACCACAGTTCAAAGTGTTTACGAATATTCACTCGGCGACGGTTGATCCCAAGGCCTTTGACGCCAAAAGTTTTGTCGATGTCGAAGATGATGTGTGCATCATCCCGCCCAACTCTTTCGCCTTGGCGAGCACGGTGGAGTATTTCCGCATACCAGAAGATGTGTTGACTATTTGTCTGGGTAAATCCACCTACGCGCGCTGCGGAATCATTGTCAATGTTACGCCGCTCGAGCCCGAGTGGGAGGGACACGTCACTCTAGAGTTTTCCAATACCACGACCTTACCGGCAAAAATCTACGCTAACGAAGGTGTCGCGCAGATGTTATTTTTTCAATCGGATGAGCGCTGCCAGGTCAGTTACAAAGATCGCGGTGGCAAATATCAAGGCCAAACAGGGGTGACGCTGCCGAAGACTTAAAGCTTCGGCCTTGGTAACGCCTTTTTGTTTACCGCCTCCGAGATTAGGCGATCACAAGCTGGCCGGGTTGCGCAGGTGTGCCTGCACGGACGATTTCGCCGACGACGACTGGTTGTTCTCCTTGGGCACGCAAAAGATCCACAGCAGTCGCGCTGTCTTGTTCATTGATGATTAACAATAGACCCAGACCACAGTTGAACGTGCTAAGCATTTCCGCCTCGCTGATATTGCCGGCCTGTTGCAACCATGCAAATACCTCTGGTCGTTGCCAGCTGTCGAGGTCGATACATGCCGCATGTTCAGATGCAGTAAAGACTCGGGGAATATTCTCGTAAAAACCGCCGCCGGTTATGTGCACCATGCCATTTACGTTGATCTGACTGAGCAATTCGCGCACGGGTTTCACATAAATGCGGGTCGGCGCCAACAAGTCGTCAAGCAAATCTTCATTCGGCACAACGCCTTGACGCTCTAAAACTTTGCGCACTAAGGAATAACCGTTGCTATGTGGCCCACTGCTTGGCAAGCCTATGATCTTATTGCCGACTTGAATCTGGCTGCCGTCGATGATTTTGCGTTTTTCAACGACACCAATGCAGAAGCCGGCTAGGTCGTATTCGCCGTCGCTATAAAAGCCGGGCATTTCAGCGGTCTCGCCACCAGCCAGCGCGCAGCCTGCTAGATCACAGCCTTTAGCAATGCCTTTGATGACTCGTTCGGCAACGTCAACATCCAGCTTGCCGGTCGCGTAGTAGTCAAGAAACAGAAAGGCTTCAGCACCGGTGACCAAGACATCGTTGGCACACATAGCTACAAGATCTTGGCCGACGCCGTCATGACGGGCAAAGTCAATGGCGAGCTTTAGTTTGGTGCCCACACCATCTGTGCCCGTTACCAGTATCGGTTGCTCGTAGCCACTCGGTAATTCGGCCATGGCGGCGAAGCCGCCCAGCCCACCAAGCAGTTCCGGGCGTCTGGTGGCCTTGGCAGCCGGCGCGATGCGGCGAATCAAATCTGCGCCGGCCTCGATATCGACGCCAGCTTGTTTGTAGGTTAATCCTGGTTGGTCGCCAGGTGGTTTGGATGCAGACACTCTCTGATCTCGATAATTTTGCTGCGCAGTGTACAGGGGCGCGAGCGGTGCGTGAATACAAACCACTTTATCTGAATGTCAGATGGTGCTCTCAATACCCGCCGGAATTAGCTACACTGCGCGCTGTCCAGATAAAGTTCGTGGAGTTTATGACTCATCTCACCAGCAGTGTTGTTGCAAAGTACAGGTTCTGTGCGTTTCTGCTCGTGCTGCTGACTGTACCGCTATCTGGTATCGCAGGGATCAGCGATGAACAACTCTATACGGTACAACAGCCAGTAGATGATCAAAGTCAAAGCAATCGTCAGCAAGCGGCGCGTCAGGCGTTGCTTGAGGTTCTGTCGCGAGTTACGGGTCTAGGTACGATTCCCCGTAACCAACAGATTAGTAATGCATTAGCCCAGCCTGACCGCTTTTATAGCGAGTACGTATTCGTTCGTTCTGATAATGCGGGATCTCAGGACGGCGCTGCGGCGCTGGCGCTGGAGGTCAGATTTCAGGAACAAGCGATATTGGAGTTGGTAAGAGCAGCGCGGTTGCCTATCTGGTGGTCTGGCCGGCCCCTGAGCATGGCTTGGATGGTGGTGGAGCAAAATGGTCAGCGGTCATTGCTGCGCGATGGCGGCCCGCTGGAACTTGGGCAAGCTCTGCAGCGCCAAGCGCGCAAGCGTGGTTTGCCGGTGGCGTTACCGCTGCTCGACCTGCAAGATAATCTGCAGGTTTCGCCAGGGATTGTATGGGGTAACTTTCTGCCAACTCTTATCCGCGCAACTGATCGCTATGGCATCAATCAGCTTGTCGTGGGTCGGATGCGCGCCCAAAGTGTGGGTGATCAGACACTATACAGTGGCGATTGGCAGGTCGCCTTTGCGGAAGATCTAGTGCCGGTAACCATTAATTTCTCAGGTTTGAGTGCCGAGCAGGCGGCAAATGTTGCTACGGAGTTGGCGACCAGTTATTTCGCGCCGGCGATGACGGTCTTTGCCGGCGATCAGTTTGACCATACATTGCACGTGGATGAGGTGACCGAAATTGCGCAATACGCCCGAATGATGAAATATTTTCGTCAATTCGAGTTCGTAGAAGAGGTCACCGTGGCGTCCATCGTTGATGGCAAAATGGCTTTGAATGTCAGCACTGCAGCCAGCGCGAAGTTGTTGTTATCGTTGCTAACCCGAGACGGTCGGTTAGCAACTCAGGCGAGTGAAGACTACGCCGCGGTGCCAAGTTTGTTGTGGCGTGACTGATGCATTATTTGCCTAATGTACTTTCGATTCTGCGTATGCTGCTGGTGGTGCCCACCGCCTGGTTTCTATGGCACGGCGAAATAGCGCTGGCGCTGGCGCTTATGGCGATTGCAGGAATATCCGATGGCGTCGATGGCGCGTTAGCACGTCACTACAATTGGCAATCGCACTTGGGTTCTATTTTGGACCCCCTAGCCGACAAAATTTTGGTTGCGGCAACCTTCGTTGTATTTACTTTCCAAGGTTATATTCCGTTTTGGCTTGCCGTGCTTACCATTGGCCGTGATTTGATTATCCTCATAGGGGGTTCTCTGTATCGGCTCGCCTTTGGGCCGTTTGATATCCAACCGAGTTTAGTCAGCAAGGCTAATACCGCCGTGCAGGTAATCACCTTGATCTTAATTATGTTGTATCTGTTACCGGATGCGTCGGTGCAGTTACCACTGCTAGCTCAAGTGGGTGACTACCTGGGGCGTAGCACAGAACAGTGGGTCGATCCCTATTGTTTATGGTTGTTGGCCATTCTTGGCGGTGCCTCTGGTCTTCACTACATAGTGATCTGGAGTGGGCGTACCCGGCACCAACTCAATTTGCGTAAGCAGGTTACAGCGCCCGCTCGGGAAGGCAGTAGCGGCTCTTGAGCACGCAATTTACGTTGCCAATTGACAACGCCTATTGTCCAACCATGGACAATTTTGTTGTCGGCGAAAACCGCGAATTGGTCGCGTTTTTGCGATCGCCAAAAGCTGGGTTCCGAGGCGTCTGGATCAGTGGTCCGCGATCCAGTGGCCGCACCCATTTGTTACAAGCGCATTGCCGTGCGGTGCTGCAATCTGGTCGTCAGGCGGTTTACCTAGACTTGGCACAGCGGGCACAGGACGCTAGCGCGCAGATTCAACGGGTAATTGATGAGGCCTCTGCTAGCGACGCCCTCGTGGTGCTGGATAATTTAGGCCAGCTGCAGCGCGATAAGCAGCAAGAGGAGATACTGATGTTGATCTATCAAAGCCTCCATGCGGCGGAAGGGGAAATGTTGGTCTGTCATGAACAATCAGCCCTGGGAGTAGAGTTCGATCTGCCCGATTTGAACTCGCGTATGCGTGGATTCGCGCACTTTGCGCTTGTGCCACTGCGCGACCAGGGTAAAGCTGAAGTGCTTACCCAGCGTGCCCGCGCAAAAGGTTACGATTTGCCAGAAGCGGTTCTAGAGTATTGGTTGCGGCGGGGGCCGCGAGATTTATCTACCTTAGTCCGCGACTTAGAACGGTTGGATCAGGCCACCTTGACCCATCAACGTTTACTTACCGTGCCTTTGCTCAAACAGGTATTGGGATACTGATATGGCTGCTGCGGGGCAACAAGATCAGAGTAGTTCTGGGGTTATTGCCGTGGTCGGCGGTGGCAGTGCCGGACACGTGGTGCCGGCATTACCGGTTATTGATCAATTGTTGGCCAGGCAATGGGCAGTGCATTTTATTGGTACCCGTAGTGGCTTTGAAGAAAAGCTCCTGCAAGACCGGGATGTGACTTTTCACGGCA